>NZ_SJPO01000009.1 GCF_007859935.1 Posidoniimonas polymericola
GACATACGCCACCTCTACCACACACAGCCGCAATAGCGCAAGTTAAAATCGTGTGAAGGATTTACCGGACGCTACTGGGCTCCGCCAGTGCGATAGGGAGTCGAACCTTGCCCTAGCGCCGCACTGGGCAGAGCCAGTGGCACACGAGGCGGGCTTAGAGTTGTGCCCTACCTCAGCAAGGCGCCTGGATCCAACCAGAACACGCGGAACGCATCCAGAAGCGGCTGGGCCTCGTGCCGGTCGTGCTGGGCAGAGTGCTCGCCGTTGATCACCATCAGCAAATCGTGCGCTGGCACCGACCGGTCGTGTCCGTCGAAGCTGCATTCGATCGCGAGGCGACGGCAGTTCGCGGAGGCTAGGCGGCGTGGCGTTGGGCGCCCGCTCGCAAGCGCCCGCTCGGGCCCCGCTCGCGGCGTGACCGCCGGCGTGGGCAATGGGCGCCAGGCGGCTTGGCGCTGAATGTACACGCCGCCCGAGCGGTTGGGCGTCGCTGGGGTCCTGCTTACGCCTAAGACCTTTTGCCACCATACTTTCCAGCGACACCCAGGCCACTGGCGCCGGATCTGCATTCGGGTCTATGCCCCCTGAACCACCAGACGTCTATGAACGCCGCCCCCCGCGAAGCTCCGAGTCACCGGTCGCAAGCGATGCATCAGTTCCCCTACTTCACCGACTACATCAACGGCGTCTTCGCCCGCGAGAAGAAGCAGTGGGATTTCTTGCTCGTCCGGCCGCTCTTGCTGGTGCTCTACTTCTTCGTGCGGTTTGTCAGCTTCCCGCTGAAGTTTGTGTTCCACCGGTTCCCGTTGGGGTTTGAGCCGTACCTGATTGATTTCTGCATGGCGTTCGGGATGAAGTACCTCGCCCGCGCCGACGCCGCGGAGCTGTTCATGCGGCACGTCCAGATCGAGCCGCTGCTGTACCAGCACATCCTGCGGCGCCGCGACGACCCGCCAGAAGCCAATGGGATCAAGCTGAACACGATCGACGGTGACTACAGCGTCGAGGACATCCGGACGGTGCTTCAGAACCGCCTGACCATCGGGCACGACCTCTTGTCCTACGAGGTGGTCGACCGGTTCGACAAGCAGACGTTCCTCGACAACCTCGACTACATCCGCTCCGTCCAGCCGGGCGACCACGAGCTGTGGAGCAAGGCCGTGCTGGAGACCAACCGGCGGCACTCGCTGCAGTGGTTCGGCCCCACCAATATCGTGATGCTCATCGTGCTGGCGATCACGGTGTTCGGCGACCTCCGAACCACCGTCACGGCGCTGAACTCGTTCGGGTCGGACTCCGTACTGCTGTGGTGCGTCAAACGCATCTACGCCGGCAACCAAGAGGTGCAGTCCGATCTCGATTTCTTCATGCAGGAGGTGTCCAACCGCGGCCACTACAATTCGAGCGCGTTCTTCTCCAACCCCAGCCAGTACCTCTACTACCACATCGTGTTCGACGAGGTGGTGTACGACCTGCTGCGTAGGGTTCCCCCGCCCCGCAGCGAGGCGACCTAGCCAATGCCCTGCTACATCACCCGCACCGCCTCGTTCCTGCCGAATGCGCCCGTCGACAACGACGGCATCCAACGCCGCCTCGGGGTGCTTGACGGCGAGGGCGAGGTCCGAGACGCCATCCTCGCGATGAACGGGATCCGGCGGCGGCACTACGCCCAGAACGATCACCAGGAGCCGACGCACGACGTCTACGCGTTGGGCGCCGAGGCGGTGAACCGGCTGGCGACCCGCGCCGACGCTACCCGCGCGACCTTCCTGTCCGCGGGGACGACGTTCGCCCCCCTCGCCGCGCCCGGGTACTCGTCGATACTCCACTCACGGCTGAGCGAGTGCGGCGTCCTGCCGAGCCCGGTCGAGATCAGCTCCCACGCCGGGATCTGCTCTTCGGCCTCCGCGGGGTTGGTGGCGGCGGCCCGGGCGGTGGCCAGCGGCGACCACCGCACCGCGCTGTGCGTCGGGGCGGAACACGCCTCGGAGGTCCTTAAGTCAACGGCGATCCGGCCGGTCGACGACCGCAACCAGCACGGGAACCTCCGGAATAGCCAGTGGTTCATGTCGGTGTTCCTGAGGTTCATGCTCTCCGACGGTGCCGGGGCGCTGCTGCTCGAGGACCAACCCAACCGCCAGGGACTTTCGCTGAAAATCAACTGGACCCACTCGCTATCGCTGGCCAACCAAGCCCCCCTGTGCATGAAGCTGGAGAACCACAACTCGCTGCTCAGCCAGGACGTTTCGGTCCTCTCCAGGCATCTGTTCCCGGCCGCCGAGGTCTTCCTGCGGGACGCGTTCCAGCAGCACGGGGACTCGATCGACTCGCACACGGTCGTGCTGCCGCACATGTCCTCCTTCTTCTTCCGACGCAAGATGGAACGGGTGATCGCCAACAGCGGCGAGGGCGCCCCCACGCCGTACTGGACTAACCTCGCCACCGCTGGCAACACCGGCGCCGCGAGCATCTTCGTCATGCTGGACGAATTCCTGAGCGAGGACCGCGTGGCCCCTGGCGATCGCGTGCTGCTGTTCGTGCCGGAATCGGGGCAGTTCAACTTCGTGCTGATCAGCCTCACGGCGGTGGCGCCATGACCGCCGGGCGGGGCCGGCTCGCGATCGTCGGCGCCGGGAGCAGCGGGCTGATCAGCCTCAAGCACGCCCTCGACGCGCTGCCCGAATGGGAGATCGAGTGCTTCGAAGAATCGGACACCGTGACTGGGGCGTGGGGCCGCCCGTACGACGGCTTCGTCTCGACGTCGACCAAGTACACCACGCAGTTCAGCTGCCTGCCCGTCTACGACGCGTCGGTCCAGCCCGACCGGGGCGAGAGCCGCAGCGAGTTCTTCCGCGACGGCGAGTACGGCGAGTACCTCAACCGGTTCGCCGAGCATTTTGATCTGCGGCGGCACATCAAGTTTCGCCGCCGCGTGCTCTCGGTCCGCCGCCCCCAGGACGCCACCGGGTGGGAGGTAACCTTCCAATCGGACCCAGCCGCTGAAACGCAGACCAGCCGGTTCGACGCCGTCATCCTCTGTACGGGCCTGGTGGCCGAGCCTCGATCGTCGGGCGACCATCCGCACGCCATCGACCCGAGGACGCTCTTCTCGCACGAACGCACGGCGTCGATCACCGGCAAGGCCGTGGCGGTCATCGGCGGCGGAGAAATGGCCGCCGACTTCGCCAACCGCTTCGCGCGGCCCGAGCTCGGCAATCGAGTGCTGCTGTCGCTCCGCTCGGGAGTCCGCGTGAGCCCGCGGTACCACCCGATACGCGGCGTGCCGTCCGACTTCCTGCGGAACCGGCTCATGCTGTCGATCCACGAAGACATCCGCAACCGGATCGGGAACTGGTTTGTCCGCACCCGCATCCGGCGACAGGAATGGCTGGAGTGGCTCTTCCCCGACGCCAAGTCTGCGGGCGCCGCTCACGATACGCAGGCCTACGCCCGCCGCAAGCAGTGGGGGGAGATCCTCAACCGCCGCGCCCAGCACAACCTGTTCGACATGTTTCACAACAAGAGCGACGACTTCCTCACCGCCGTCGCCGAGGATCGCCTGCGCATCGTCGGCCCACCGGTCGACTCGTCGTTGACCAAGTGGGAAGGGTTCGACGACGACGGTCCCCACCACTTCACGCCGGACGTCGTGGTCCCCGCGATTGGCTTCCGTTCCAGGCTCGGCGAGGTCCTGGGCGGCGGAGCCAGCGTACGCGACTTCTACCTCGGCTGCCGGCACGCCGAGCACGACGACCTGTTTCTTGTCGGGTTCGCCCGGCCGGTGATCGGCAACATCCCCTCGATTAGCGAGATCCAGGCCAGGTACGTCAGCAGCGTGATCGCCGGCCGGACGCCGCGCCCCGACAACCTCACCGAGCTCCATCGGGCGGACGTCGAAGCCCGCACCGCACGGTACCGCGGCGTCGACACCCGACTAATCTACCCCGTTGAGATGTTCCCCTACTGCGATCGCCTGGCGGCGGCGATGGGCGAGAGCCCACGGGCGGCGTCACTCGTGGACTGGTGGACCCAGAACACGGCCCCGGCCACGACGCTCGACTACCACTGCTTCGGTGAACAACGCGGCGCCCGCCCGCGGCCCCCTACCTACATGCCGACCGTGCTGATAGCGCTGCTCCTCGCCCTGAAGCCGGTCGATTGGACTTACCGGCTGCTGCTTGCCTGTCGCTGAGCGACCCGCACCCGCAGACCGTGCTTGGGCCGCATGGTCAGCAACGCCCGGACCTCGTGGCGGTGGCGCGGGTCGACCCGGATCCTGAGCTTCCGGGCCAGGGTCGCTAGCACGACCACCAGCTCTTGCATCGCAAAATGAACGCCAACGCAAACCCGTGGCCCGCCGCCGAACGGCACGTACGCGTAGGTCGAGCGGCGGTTCTCTTCCTTGCCGGGCGAGAACCGGTTGGGGTCGAAGACCTCTGGGTCGTTCCAGAACCCCGGGTGGCGGTGGAGCGCGTAGCGGCTGAACGCCACGGTGTCGCCCGCCCGCAACGTGGCGCCCCCGAGCTCGACCTCCCGCGTGACGTTTCGGTTCTCAAACCAGAACGGCGGGTGGAGCCTGAGGGTCTCGTCGATGACCATGCGGGTGTAGGTGAGGCGGGGCACGTCGGCCGACTCGATCGGCCTGTCGCCGAGGACCGTGTCGAGCTCTTCGAGCAGCCGTTGCTCGACCGCGGGGTTGCGGTCGAGCTCGTACCACGCCCACGTGAGCGCGACCGACGAGGTCTCGTGCCCGCCCACGATCATCCCCAGCACCTCGTCTCTGATCTCAGCGTCGCTCAGCGGCGCCGCCTCGCCGTCGGGCCCGCCCCCGCAGAGCAGCGATAGCAGGCCGCCCTCCGAGCCGTCACGGCGGTTGCTGTCGAGCATCCGCTGAATGAACCCGTGGAACTCTCGGACGGTCCGCTCGAGGCGTAGGTTGAGCGGCGAGGGGAACCAGGCGCTCCGGATCACCGGCAGCGGCGCCTTGGAGCTGAAGTGATCGATCGCGTGCGTCCAGCGTTGGACCGATTCCTGCGCCCCGTCGAACCCGTCCTGGAACAAACTCCGGCCAATGATCTCTAGAGTTAGGCGATCCATCTCCGGTGCGATATCGAACGACGCGTCGCGGCGGCAGAGCGGCAGCCAGCGGGCCGCCGCCTGCTCTGCCGCACGGACCATCAGCTCGCAGTAACCCTCGACCTGCCGCGGACCCAGCACTTTCTGGGCGGCGGCGCGGCGCCGCTTCCACGACTCGCCCTCGGCGACGACAAGTCCGCTCCCGAACGCGCGCCGGAACCGGTCGTAGAGCGGGCTGTTCTTGTCGAACGTGTCGTGGGCGCCCTGCAGCACCTGCTTCACGAGCGCAGGGTGGTTGACCAGGTAGAAAGAGATGGGGCCACGGTACTCAACGAAGTCTCCGTAGTCCTGGATGAGTCGCTCGAAGAACCGCTCGCGGCTGCCGGCCAGCATCCACAGCTTGTGGGACCACGGCGGCCGGGCGGGCGTTCCTGCAAACGGCGCTGGTTCCGGGTCTGAGGTCATTGGCTGCGGTAGTCCAGGCTAGGCATCGCGTAATCGAGATTGCCCCGCGGTGCGGCGGCGATCACCGTATGCCCCCTGAGGTCGGCCGGGCGATCGCGCCGGCTAATCCTCGCCCAGGAACACCTTGAGCACTTCCTCCGGCGCGGGGGCGTAGCCGCTGGGGGCCATCGAGCAGCTCGCGCGGCCCTGCGACAGCGAGCGCATCGCCGAGCTGTAGCCGAACAGGTTCGCCAGCGGGGCCTCGGCGTGCAGCACGGTGTCCGTGCCGCGGAGCTCGGTCTTGTGGATGATCGCGCGGCGCTGCTGCAGGTCGCCCACCAGGTCGCCGACGTGCTCCTCGGGCGTCGAGAGCTCCAGCCGCATGATCGGCTCTAGCAGGACAACGCCCGCCTCGCGGAGGCCCTTGTCCACCGCCAGGTTGGCGGCCGTGCGGAAGGCGATCTCGGTGGCGTCGGTCTCGTGGACGTCGCCGCCCAAGAGCGTGACCTTCAGCCGCATCAGGGGGAAGCCGAGCGTGCCGCTGCCGGCGATCGCCGACTCGAGCTCCTCGATCACCACGCAGAGGAACTCGTTCGGCAGGCCGTGGTTCGGGTCGATCGACACGGTGACCGGCGGCAGCTTGGCTGCGAGCGGGCCGCTGGGCGTGTACGGCTCGACCTTCAGACGCACCGCGGCGGTGTGCTGCGCGCCGTTGATCAGCCGGTTGCACTCGCCGGTCACCACGGCCGGGCCGGCGATGGTCTCGCGGTAGCTGACGCGCGGCTTGTGGACCTTGATCTTGAGGCCGAAGTCACGCTCCAGCCGGTGCTGGATGACCTCCAGGTGCAGCTCGCCCATGCCGCTGATCAGCGTCTGGCCGGTCTCCTCGTTGTCCTCGAAGCGGAAGGTGGGGTCCTGCTTCTTCAGCATCTCGAGCATCTGGCCGAGCTTCTTCTTCTCGGTGGAGTTCTCGGCCTCGACCGCGACGCTGATCACGGTCTCGGGGAACTCGATCGACTCCAGCACGATCGGCGCGCGGGTGTCGCACAGGGTGTCGCCCGTGACCGACTCCCGCAGGCCCAGCAGCGCGACGATGTCGCCGGCCTGGGCATGCTGCAGCTGCTCGTCCTTCTTGGTCGCGTGGATCCGCCACAGCTGCGAGACGTTCTCCTTGAAGTTCTTGCCGGCGTTGAGCACGCGGGAGTTCGGATTGATCTCGCCCGAGTAGACGCGGACCCAGTAGAGGTCGCCGGTCTTGAACGGGAGGATCTTGAACACCAGGCCGCAGAACGGCTCGGCCGGGTCGGGCTTGCGGACCAGCTTCTTGGGCGGGGTGTCCTCGGCGGCGCCCTTGCGCTTGCCGCCCTCGACCACCGGCTCGGTCCCGACGACCGGCGGCATCTCCAGCGGGTGCGGCAGGTACGCGGCGACCGCGTCGAGCACCTGCTGGACGCCGATGCCGTGCAGGGCCGAGCCGCACAGCACCGGCTGCACCTGCAGGTGGATGGTGGCCTCGCGGACCACTTTGTGGATCAGCGCCGCGGGGATCGGCTCCTCGGAGAGGGCCAGCTCCATCAGCTCGTTGCTGTAGTCGTAGAGGGTCTCGAGCAGCTTCTCGCGCCACAGCTGGGCCTCGGGCAGCAGCTCCTCGGGCACGTCCTCGGCGACGATCTCGCGGCCCTCCTTCCCCTCCGGGAACGTGAGCAGCTTCATCGTGACCAGGTCGACGATGCCGCGGAACGGGTCGGCCACGTGCTGCGGCCCCAGCCCGGCCGGGATCTGCAGCGCCAGCGGGTGGGCGCCCAGCCGGTTCTCGATCTCGTCGAACACGTTCTCGAAGTTGGCGCCCTCGCGGTCGAGCTTGTTGATGAACGCGACCCGCGGAACCTTGTACTTGTTGGCCTGCCGCCAGACGGTCTCGCTCTGGGCCTCGACCCCCTCGCGGGCGCTGAACACCACCACGGCGCCGTCGAGCACGCGGAGGCTGCGTTCGACCTCGGCCGTGAAGTCGACGTGGCCCGGCGTGTCGATCAGGTTGATGTTGACGTCCTTCCACGGGAACTGCACGCACGCCGAGTAGATGGTGATGCCGCGTTCCTGCTCCTCGGCGTCGTCGTCGGTGGTGGTGGTGCCGCGGTCGACCTCGCCCGCCCGGTGCCGCGCGCCGCTGACGTACAGCATCCGCTCGGTGGTGGTCGTCTTGCCGGCGTCGATGTGGGCGATGACGCCAATGTTGCGGATCTTGGTAAGGTCGGTGGACATGGGAGTTGGTAACCGCCAAGACGCCCAGGGGCGTCAGGACTCAAAGGTTTCGATGGGGACAGGTAGTGGAAGCAGGGATCGGCGTAGATTGGCGAAGACGTGGCCGGGCTCACCGCCCGAAAGCGGCTCTCCGGGCGGCGATCAACGGGCGCGGATCGACCTTCCACGTTCCGTTCTGGTTGACGACCGACAGCGGCGGGTTCATCGGCTCGCCGTTGATCTCTGGCATGAGCTGAAGCTCCTGCCGGTTGACGTCGGCGTCGGTAAGGGTGCGTCGGCTGCCGCCGGGCAGCTGCAGATTCTCGCCAACCTCGCACCGATGAATCTCCGCTTTTGGCACGAGCTCTTTCATCATCGCAACAACCTCCGGCGGCGGGCCGGAGCCCTGGAAGAGGATCTTCGCGTCGGGGTGGTCAAGCATGACCTCGCTGGCGCCAGCTGGGTCTTGGGTGAGCATCGCCAACACGAACGCTCTCGCGGCGGTTTCAGCAGCGGCCCAATCCGCCTCGCGCGGCTCAATGGAGTCGTCGTCGCTTTGGCGCCGGTTCGCCTGGGACTCCTTGAGGCTGACGCGGACACGCTGACCAACACGGTCAAGCAGCTGCTGGAGCGACTCCCGCGGCTTCCTGATCGCCGAGAGGCTCACAAGAGTGAGTTCGCCGTCGTCGACCCTGACAATCACGTGCTCGGCCGGCCGCCCTTTGCTAGCGGCGGCGAGGGCGATCCCTTGGAAGTCGACGCCCGCAAACTTGACGGCCTCTCCGCGGGACCCGGCGGGCGCCAGGCGATCGATCAGGGAAGCGGCGGTCTCGGACGGCCCCGCCAATCTTCGCATCACAGCGACGCTGGTCGACGAGGCGTCGTCCACGACGATGACCGTGGTGTTTTCTTGATAGTCGCCCTTGCGTGAATCGAGCTTCAAGCGGTAGGGGTCCTTCCACGCCACCCCGAGCGGGCGGTGGACACTCCGCCACACGAACCAGTCCCCCTTCGACTCGCAGTGGTCGAATGAGATCGACTCGGCGGCCGCCGTCGACGCCGCCGCCGCCACGACGACGCACGGCAACAAGGCAATCAGCCGGTGCAATCCGGCCCCGGCACGCGCGGCGTGGATCTCGGTGGGGTCGGTAAACATAGCGGTGGACTCCCAAGGGGTCGCCGGCCACAGGGACTCAACGGCCGTCCCCTAGGGCCAGCGGCACGGCGGAACCCGGATTCTACCACGATTCGCCCCGACTGGCTGGGGCGGATCAGCCCGCGGCCAGCCGCGCGAGCAGCTCGACCGGCGTGACGACCTCGATCGTGGGGTAGGACGCCTGGAAGGCCTGGCCGACAGGGTCCCACGGATCCGCCAGGGCGAGCAGGTCGCGATCGCGGCTCACCACCAGGCTGGCAGAAGCCGCGATGGCGAGGTTGATATAGTGCTCGTCCTTAGGATCGCGCTGGAGTAAGAAGACTTCGAGAGGCTCCGGCAAGAACGTAGCGCACCGCCGAACTCCATCACAGAAATAGTCGAGGCGTTGGACTGTGATTCCGAATTTGTGGGCGATCTTGGGCCGCAGACACACGTCCCTGAGTTCGTTCAGGATGTACTGCGATATGTAGAGGCTGACCGTTCCTTCACCCCCAGCGTCTAGGCACGAACCCGCCGGCCCCGTGGGTCCGATCAGCGCCTGGAAGTAGACGTTGCAGTCGAAGACGACGCGCGGGGCTGACATCACTCGCCCCGCCGCATCGCGTGCTTCTCCTGCTCAAAGAGCTCGACCGCCTCATCCTCGGTCATGCCCGACTGCTCGAACGCCTCGCGGACGGGGCTGAGCACCTCGTTGAGGTCAGCCTGCTGAGAAGCCTTGGCCTGCGAAACAGACGCCCGCAGCTGGCTAACAACGAACGCCTCGTAGTCGACGCCGGCGGCCGAAGCCTGGTCGGCGAGCTGCTTGGCGAGGTCGTCGGGGATGTGCAGCGTCATGGCGGTTCTCCTTGAATACAAGCATATCCCGCCCCGTGGCGTGGGTCAAAAAAGCCCGCCGCCAAACAAAAAACGCCGGGCCTTGAAAACAAGGCCCGGCGTTCGATTGTCTGCGGCGTTGATAGCTTAAGCGGCTACCAAGCGAAGTGCGCGAACGCCTTGTTGGCGTCGGCCATGCGGTGGACGTTCTCGCGGCGGGTCATGGCGACGCCCTCGCGGTTGTAGGCGTTGACCAGCTCGTCGGCCAGCTTGAGGTGGGTCGGACGGCCCTTCTTCTCGCGGATCGCCATCAGCAGCCAGCGGATCGCCAGCGACTGCTGACGCGTGCGGTTGACCTGCATCGGCACCTGGTAGGCGGCGCCGCCGACGCGCTTCGAGCGGACCTCAATGGCCGGCTTCACGTTCTCCACCGCCTGGGTGAAGACCTCGATCGGCTCGACGTCCGGCACCCGCTCCTTGATCACGTCCAGGGCGTCGTAGAAGATCCGCAGCGCGGTGCTCTTCTTGCCGTCGTTCATCAGGCAATTGACAAACTTACTGGCGAGGAGCGAGCCGTGCACGGGGTCCGGCTTGAGCTGCTTGCGACTTGCGGTAATACGGGCCATAAGGGGGCTGTTAGCTAGTGGCGTTTGGCTGTTGGTAAAAACGGTTTCGAGCGTGTCCGGCGCCGGCGGTTAGCGGGGGCTAACGGCCTGGGGCCAACAGCCTCGTTACTTCTTCTTCTTGGCGCCGCCGTCACGCTTGGCGCCGTAGCGGCTGCGGGACTGCTTGCGGTCCGACACGCCGAGCGTGTCGAGCGCGCCACGCACCACCTGGTAACGCACGCCCGGCAGGTCGCGGACACGGCCGCCGCGGACCAGCACGATGCTGTGCTCCTGCAGCGTGTGGCCCTCGCCCGGGATGTACACCGTAACTTCCTTGCCGTTGGACAGGCGGACACGGGTAATCTTCCGCAGGGCAGAGTTCGGCTTCTTGGGCGTCATGGTCCGGACCTGCAGACAAACACCCCGCTTCTGGGGGCACTTGTTCAGAACCGGCGACTTGCTGAACTGCCGCTTCTTCTTGCGGTTTTTGCGGACGAGTTGATTGATTGTGGGCATGAATCAGGTTTACCTACGTGGCGTGGCTCGCTAAGGGCGAACCTCACAGGGTATCGAATTTTGCCCGGGTGTCAACCGGGGGGAGCCCCCCGGGCGACGCCCTGGCAGTGGATTTGAGTTAGCCGGCCGTTTCCTCGTCGGGATTGCCGCCATCGGCGTTACTGGCTCCGCCGTCATTGCCGAGCAGGACGTCCAGGCTGGTAGGGGCCGGCTCCGCTGCCGGGGCCGCCGGGGCGGCCTCGCCGCCGACCTGGTCGTTACCCGACTCGAGCAGCGGGAACGAACGGTCCAGCACGCTGGCGGTCTGGGCCGCCAGGGCCTCGAGGGCCTCGGGCCGAATCCGCACTTCCGACTCTTGAATCGAGCTGAATCCGGTGCCGGCCGGGATCAGGTGACCCAGCAGCACGTTCTCCTTCAGGCCGATCAGGTGGTCCGCCTTGCCGGCCAGGGCCGCCTCGGTGAGGACCTTGGTGGTCTCTTGGAACGAGGCCGCCGACAAGAAGCTGTGGCTCTGGACCGACGCCTTGGTGATGCCCAGCAGCTGGGTGGTGGAGGTCGCCTTGCTGGGCTTCTTGCCCTTGGCGATCTCGCCGCCCAGCGACTCGATCTGGGCGTTGGTCTGCTCGAGCACGTCCTTCGGCACGATCGCGTCCTCGGCGTACTCGCTGTCGCCCTTGTCGGAGATCTTCAGACACCGGTCGAGCTGCTCGTTCGCGATGCGGAAGTCGTACTTGTCGACCACGGCGCCGGGCAGCAGGTTGGTGTCGCCGGGCGACTCGATCTTCACCTTGCGGAGCATCTGGCTGACGATGATCTCGATGTGCTTGTCGTTGATCTCGACGCGCTGGCTGCGGTAGACGTTCTGGATCTCGCGGGTCAGGTACTCCTGCACCGCCTCCTCGCCCGACACCCGCAGGATGTCGTGCGGCACCAGCGGCCCGTCGACCAGCGAGTCGCCCGCCTTGACGATGTCGCCCGCGTGCACCCGGAGGTGCTTGTTGTGGGTGACCAGGTGCTCGTGCTCGATGCCGCTCTCGCTGCGGACGATGATCGCCCGCTTGCCGCGCTTCTTCTCTTGGAGGATGTCGACCGTGCCGTCGATCTCGGCGATAACGGCCGGGTCCTTTGGCTTGCGGGCCTCGAAGATCTCCGTGACGCGGGGCAGACCACCGGTGATGTCCTGGGTGCCGGCCGCCTCGCGGGGCGTCTTGGCGATCAGGGCGCCGGGGGTGATGATCTCGCCGGCCTTGACCTCGAGGTGGGCCTTCTCCGGCATGTAGTAGAAGTCCAGGATCTTGCCGTCGGCGGGGTCCTCGACCACGACCTGCGGGTGCAGGTCGCCCTTGTGCTCCATAATGACGAAGCGGGTGTGGCCGGAGGCCTCCTTCTCGCTCCGCATGGTCTCGCCCTCGACGAGGTCCTCGAAGCGGATCTTGCCGCCGGTCTCCGCGAGGATCGGGATGGAGTGCGGGTCCCACTCGCAGAGCACGGCGCCGGCCTTCGCGACGTCGTTCTCGTTGAGCATGACCTTGGCGCCCATCGGCACCTCGTACTTCTCGATCTCGCGGCCCTTCTCGTCGACCAGCGAGATCTCGCCGCTGCGCCCCAGGGCGATGACCTCGCCCTCGGTGTTCTTCACGGCGTTGAGCTTGGCGTACTTGACGATGCCGCCCTTGCGCGCCTTGGTGTCGGAGGTCTCGACGCCGCCCTGGGCCACGCCGCCGATGTGGAAGGTCCGCATCGTGAGCTGCGTGCCCGGCTCGCCGATCGATTGGGCGGCGATGATGCCGACCGCCATGCCCTCTTCGACCATGGCGCCGGTCGACATGTCCTGGCCGTAGCACTTGCGGCAGATGCCGAGCGGCGCGTCGCAGGTCATCGGGCTGCGGACCTGCAGCTTCTCGATGCCGAGCTGCTCGATCTTGCGGGCGACCTCGGCGGTGATCAGGCCGTTCTCCTCCACGATCACCTCGTCGGTGATCGGGTTGACGATGTTCGACCGGCTGACGCGGCCGCGGATGCTGTCGGCCAGGCCGACCTCCACCTTCTCGCCGCGGTAGATGATCCCCTTGGTGATGCTCTGCGTGGTGCGGCAGTCGTCCATCGTGACGACCACGTTCTGCGCCACGTCGGCCAGCTTACGCGTCAGGTAACCGGAGTCGGCCGTCTTGAGCGCGGTGTCGGCCAGACCCTTCCGGGCGCCGTGCGTGCTGGAGAAGTACTCGAGCACCGTCAGGCCTTCGCGGAAGTTGGCCTTGATCGGCGTCTCGATGATCTTGCCGGACGGCTTGGCCATCAGGCCACGCATGCCGCCGAGCTGACGCATCTGCTCCACGCCACCTCGGGCGCCGGAGTGCGCCATCAGGTAGATCGGGTTGACGTACTGGTTGCCGCGGTAGTCGGCCTCCAGGGCCTCCATCATCTCCTGCGTGATCTGCTCACGGGCGTGGGTCCACTCGTCGAGGACCTTTGCGTAACGCTCGCCCTCGGTGATCACACCACGCTGGTAGTGCTTGTTGGTCTGCAGCACCTTCTTCTCGGCCGCCGCCAGGATCTTGAACTTGCTGTCCGGCGTAACGAGGTCGTCCGTGGCGAACGACAGGCCGCTGAGCGTCGAGTGACGGAAGCCGGTCTTGTTCATGTCGTCCAGCAGCTGGATCGTGCGGGACCGCCCGAGGAACTCGTAGCAGTCGCTGATCACCTTGGACAACGCGCCCGATCGCATCGGCTCGTTGTAGTACGGCATGCCGTCGGGCAGCATCTCGTTGAAGAAGACGCGGCCGGCGGTGGTGTCGATCACGCGGCCCGCCTTGGACGGGTCGTCCATCTCCTCACGCAGGCAGCGGCCCGGACGCAGACGCAGCTTGATCTTGGCGTGGGTGTGGACCTTGCCCATCCCGTGCGCCATCTCGACCTCCTGGAAGGACGAGAACATCATGCCGTCGCCGGGGGCGTCGGGCACATTCATGGTGAGGTAGTAGCTCCCCATCACCACGTCCTGCGACGGGCTGATAATCGGGGCGCCGTTGGCCGGGCTGAAGATGTTGTGCGTCGACATCATCAGCGTGTGGGCCTCGACCTGGGCCTCGATCGACAGCGGCAGGTGGACCGCCATCTGGTCGCCGTCAAAGTCAGCGTTGAAGCCCTTGCACACCAGCGGGTGCAGGTTGATGGCGTTGCCCTCGACCAGCGTCGGCTCGAACGCCTGGATGCCCATGCGGTGCAGCGTCGGCGCCCGGTTGAGCAGCACCGGGTGGTTGGTGATCACCTCTTCGAGGATGTCCCAGACCTCTTCGTCCTTGCGCTCGAGCATCTTCTTGGCGGACTTGATCGTGTCCGCGTGCCCCAGCTCCTTGAGCCGGCGGATGATGAACGGCTGGTACAGCTCCAGCGCGATCTTCTTGGGCAGGCCGCACTGGTGCAGGTTCAGTTTCGGGCCGACCACGATCACGCTCCGCGCCGAATAGTCGACACGCTTGCCGAGCAGGTTCTCACGGAACCGGCCCTGCTTGCCCTTGATCATGTCGGTCAGCGACTTCAGCGGGCGGTTGGACGAGCCGAGCACCGGCCGCTTGCAGCGGTTGTTGTCGAACAACGCGTCGACCGACTGCTGCAGCATCCGCTTCTCGTTGCGGATGATCACTTCCGGCGCGTTGAGGTCGACCAGCTTCTTCAGCCGGTTGTTGCGGTTGATGATGCGGCGGTACAGGTCGTTCAGGTCGCTCGTGGCGAAGTTGCCGCTGTCCAGCAGCACCAGCGGACGCAGGTCGGGCGGGATCACCGGGATCACGTCCAGCACCATCCACTCCGGCTTGTTGTCCGAGTCGCGGATCGACTCGACCGTCTTGAGACGGTTGATCAGGTCCTTGGCCTTCTGCTTGCTGCCGGTGTCCCGGAGATCGATGCGCAGGTCCTCGGACAGCTGCACCAGGTCGAGCGCGCCGAGCAGCTTGCGGATGGCGTCCGCGCCCATGTCGGCCTCGAACGTGCCTTCGCCGAACTGCTCGCGGGCCTGGCGGTACTCTTCTTCGCTCAGCATCTGCTGAGGCTTAAGGCCGGTGTCGCCCGGGTTGGTGACCACGTAGTCCTGGAAGTAGATCACCTTTTCCAGGCTGGTGGTCTTCATCGCCAGCAGGCTGCCGAGGCGGCTCGGCATCGCCTTGAAGAACCAGATGTGCACGACCGGCGCGGCCAGCTCGATGTGGCCCATCCGCTTGCGGCGGACGCGGCTGTGCGTGACCTTCACGCCGCAGCGGTCGCAGATCATGCCCTTGTACTTCATCCCGCGGTACTTGCCGCAGGAGCACTCCCAGTCCTTTTCCGGGCCGAAGATCCGCTCGCAAAAGAGGCCGTCTTTTTCCGGGCGGTACGTCCGGTAGTTGATGGTCTCCGGCTTCTTGACCTCGCCGAACGACCAGCTGCGGATGTCGTGCGGGCGCGCCAGGCTGATCTTGACCGACGCGTAGTCGTTGATGCGGTCGTAGTTGGAAGTTTCGAGCAGGCTCATATTAATTCGTGCTCCAAGAGGCGACGTGATTCGAACAGCGGAAGCAAAACAACGGGGGGTGCGTCGGACCTAGATCCGTCGCTTCTCCAGCTGCATGTTCAAACCAAGTCCTCGGATTTCGTTCGTCAACACGTCGAAACTCGCGGGGGTGCCGGCCTCGAGCGTGTTCTCGCCCTTGACCATCGACTCGTAGATCTTCGTGCGCCCCTCGACGTCGTCGCTCTTGACGGTCAAGAGCTCCTGCAGGATATACGCGGCGCCGTACGCCTCCAGGGCCCACACTTCCATCTCGCCGAACCGCTGACCGCCGAACCTCGCTTTGCCGCCCAGCGGCTGCTGCGTGATCAGCGAGTACGGCCCGGTGCTGCGGGCGTGCACCTTGTCGTCCACCAGGTGGTGGAGCTTCAGCATGTAGATGAAGCCCACTGTGGTGTCCTGCTCGAACGGCTCGCCGGAGCGGCCGTCGATCAGCCGCGCCTTGCCGCTGCGGGGCAGGCCGGCCTCCTCCAGGCAGTCGTTGATCTGCTCTTCGGTGGCGCCGTCGAACACCGGCGTGCGGGCCCGGAAGCCGAGCTTCGAGCCGGCCCAGCCGAGGTGCGTCTCGAGGATCTGCCCCACGTTCATGCGGCTCGGCACGCCGAGCGGGTTCAGCATGATCTGCACCGGCGTGCCGTCCGACAGGAACGGCATGTCCTGTTCGGGCATGATCTTCGAGATCACACCCTTGTTGCCGTGGCGGCCGGCCATCTTGTCGCCGACGCTGATCACCCGCTTGGTGGCGATGTAGACCTTCACCATCTGCAGCACGCCGCTGCGGAGCTCGTCGCCCCGCTTCATGCTGTTGAGCCTGCGGTCGCGGGTGTCGATCGCCTCCTCGACGTTCGGCCACAGGGTCTTGTAGGTCTTCTCGACCGCTTTCTGGCGGTCCGGGCTGCGGATGTCGAGGGTCTCTAGACGGAACGAGGCCGCCTTCTCCGCCACGAACGACGCGTCCTGGTCGTGGACCACGGAGTTGCCGTCGTCGTCGGTCAGCTTCTTCTGCAGGGTCTCCTCGATCTCGGTCACCATGGCGGTGAACGCGGCGGCGATCGCCTCGTTGCCCTCCTTCTCGGCCGACTTGAGCTGACGCTCGAAGTCCTTGCGCTCATCTTCCGACAGGCTCATCCGGCGGGAGAACTTCTGCGTGTCGATCACGATGCCCTCGACCCCCGAGGGGACCTCCAGCGAGTCGTTCTTCACGTCCTCGCCGGCGCGGCCGAAGATGGCGTGCAGCAGCTTCTCTTCCGGGGTCAGCTCGGTCTTCGACTTCGGCGAGACCTTGCCCACCAGGATGTCGCCGGGCGAGACGAACGTGCCGATCCGCACGATGCCCGACTCGTCCAGGTTGCGGAGCATCTTCTCGCTGACATTCGGGATGTCGCGGGTGAACTCCTCGCGGCCGAGCTTGGTCTCGCGGATCTCGACGTCGAACTCCTCGATGTGGATCGACGTGTACGTGTCCTTCTTCACCAGCTCCTCGCTGATGATGATGGCGTCCTCGAAGTTGTAGCCCTCGAACGACATGAACGCGACCAGCACGTTGCGGCCCAGGGCCAGCTCGCCCTGGAAGGTCGCGGCGCCGTCGGCGATCACCTGGCCCTTCTCGACCTTGTCGCCCGGCTTCACGATTGGCTTCTGGTTCTGGCAGGTCCGCTCGTTCAGGCCGACAAACTTCCGCAGGTGGTGCACCTCCGGGCCGATCTCGATGCGAGTGGCGTCGACATAGGTCACCGTGCCCTTGTGTCCGGCGCGGACCAGCATGCCGGAGTGCCGCGCGACGTCGACCTCCAGGCCGGTGCCGACAACCGGCGGCTCGGCCACCAGCAGCGGGACCGCCTGACGCTGCATGTTGGATCCCATCAGCGCGCGGTTGGCGTCGTCGTGCTCGAGGAACGGGATCAGACCCGCCGACACGCCAATCATCTGGCTCGGCGCGACGTCGATGTACTCGATCTTGTCGACCGGGACCAGCACGAAGTCGCTGCGGTACCGGGCCACGATCGTGTCGCCGGTGATCTTGCCGTTCTCGACCGGCGAGTCCGCCGACGCGACGTACGCGTCGCTCTCCTGGTCGGCACGCAGCCAGATGACCTCGTCCATCAGCTTGCCGTTCTTGACCACCCGGTACGGCGTGATCAAGAAGCCGTAGTCGTCCACGCTGGCGTACATCGCCAGGCTGGAGATCAGGCCGATGTTCGTGCCTTCCGGCGTCTCGATCGGGCAGATGCGGCCGTAGTGCGAGATGTGCACGTCACGCACCTCGAAGCCGGCGCGCTTGCGGTTAAGACCGCCCGGGCCGAGGGCCGACAGCCGCCGCTCGTGCGTCAGCATCGACAGCGGGTTGGTCTGGTCGACAACCTGCGACAGCTCGCCGCGGCCAAAGAAGTACTCGATCGCCGCCGAGATGCTCTTCGGGTTGACCAGGCTGCGGGGGGTCATGTCCTCCGCGTCCTTTAGGCTCATCCGCTCCTGCACGGTGCGCCGGAGCTTCAGGAAGCCCTTCCGCAGCTCGTCGGCGGCCAGCTCGTCGATCGTCCGCAGACGCCGGTTGCCGAGGTGGTCGATGTCGTCCACGTAGGCCGAGTCGTCGCTGGCCGACAGCTTCAGCATGTAGTCGACCGAGTTGATCAGGTCCTCGGCCCGGAGGATCATCTCCTCCTCGGGAACGTCGAGGTTCAGCTTGCGGTTGATGCGGAAGCGTCCGACGCGGCCCAGCCGGTAGCGGTTGGTGTCGAAGAACTTCTCGTGGAACAGCGTGCGGGCCTTCTCCAGCTGCGGCGGGTTGCCGGGGCGGAGCCGCTGGTAGATGCGGAGCAGGGCCTCCTCATGGCTCGACGTCTGGTCGTCGATGATGGCGTTCATGAGGTGCATCGTCTTCGGCGGGTCCATCACCACGACGCTCTTCACGCCGGAGGTGCAGATCGTCTCGGCGATGTTCTTGGTGATCCGCTGGCCGGTCTCGAGGATGATCTCGCCCGCCCGGTCGCTGCCGACCGGGTAGACGATGTCCTCGACCGCCATCTTGCCCTCGATCTTGGCGGCGCTGCGGCCGTCGACGATCTTCTGCTTGGTGGTGTCGTAGAACGCCTTGATGATGTCCGAGTCGAGGCCGAACTCCGGACCCATCGCCCGCAGCAGCGTCACGACGCTGAACTTGCCGCTCTGGTCGATCCGGACGGTGATCGAGTCCTTCTTGGTGGTGTTGATCTCGATCCAGCTGCCACGCTCCGGGATCACCCGGCAGCTGTAGACCTTGCGGTCGCCGGCCTCGATCTCCGAGACGAAGTCGATGCCGGGGCTGCGGTGCAGCTGACTCACCACGACGCGCTCGGCGCCGTTGATGATGAACTCGCCGCCGCCCATCATGACAGGCAGGTCGCCGAGGTAGACCTCTTCCTCGATCGGCTCGTCGCGGTTCAGGCGAAGCCAGACGCGGAACGGGCGGCCGTAGGTCAGCCGCAGCTGGCGGCACTCGTCCGGCTCGTAGCGCGGCTTGCCCAACTCGTAGCGGACGTAGCTCAAGCTGATGGACTTGTCGTAGCTCTCGATCGGGAAGATCTCGCGCAGCACCGCCTCGAGACCCTCGTCCTTGCGCTTCTGCTGCGAGACGCCCGGCGCGTACTGGAGGAACCGCGCGTAGCTGGCGGTTTGGATCTCCGTCAGGTCCGGAATCTCGTAAGATTCGCGGATGCTGCCGAAGTGACGGATGTCCGGGGTATCGAGACGACGTTGGGCGGTGACAGCCATAGGGGGCGCGCTGCTCCGTTAAGACGTGAGTTGGGCCAAACCAAGCAGAAAGACGTCAGGCGGGACGACGTCGAGCATGGAAACGACGAGCGACGCAACAAGAAACCGCCCCGGCGCCGGCAGGGGAGCCGGAATCGATTGGGGAACGCCCCGGCGGTTGCCAGGGGAGATCGACGCGCAGGGGGAACCAACAGACGAGAGCGCAGCGGGGGGCGCAACTCGTCGCGCGAGGGCAGCTTTCAAGCAGGGATCGCTAGGCATCCAGTAAGACCGTGCGGTAAGAAGCTGGGGCCGGATGACGCCCGCCGGCTAGCGCCGGACAGCCGTCTCCCGGATGAGTGCACAACGACGAGCCTCCAAGCACGCGACTTGCACAACCCCCGAGCGGGCAGAGCCCACTCCTTAGAGTGTCGCACAAAGCACATTCTGTGCCAAGAGGCCGCCGCGGCACAACAGCAACCGCGCGGCTACTTGATAACCGCGGTTGCGCCAGCTTCTTCCAGCTCGGCCTTGATCTTCTCGGCGTCTTCCTTCGAGCAGCCTTCCTTGACCTTGCTCGGAACGCCTTCGACCAGGTCCTTGGCTTCCTTCAGACCCAGGCCGGTGATGCCACGGACGACCTTGATCACGCCGATCTTCTTGTCGCCGAAGCTCTCCATCACGACGTCGAACTCGGTCTGCTCTTCGGCAGCCGCCGCGCCGCCACCGTCGCCGGCGGGGCCTGCCATCATCACCGCGCCGCCACCAGCGGCCGGCTCGATGCCGTGCTCATTCTTCAGGTAATCGCTGAGTTCCTTGGCCTCCTTGAGGGTCAGGCCGACAATCTTGTCGCCCATTTCCTTGGTGGCGTCCGAGTACTCCAACACTGCTGCTTCTTCACTCATGGTCTCTTGCCTTGCCTTTCTGCAGGGTTGGCCCCCTCCCCAGGGGGCCCGTGGTCGTTGGTCGCTGAAAAACTCTCGGCTTGGCAATCGCTGCTAGGGCTGCGCCGAAACCGGATGTGACTTGGTTGCCCGCCAAACTCCGCCTCCGGGGAGACCGAGCGGCCTCTGCAGGCCGAACGCTGCAGGCCTGACACGGGCGAGGCCTGAGCGGTGGTCGCGGGCTACTCTTCGTCGCCCTCGCCCTTCTGCTTAATCTGGCTGCCTAGCGAGGCGCCAGGACCAAGCAGCTGAGCGTTGAGCGTCATGCCCGGGCCGAGGATCTGGCCCATCAGGATGCTGAGCTGCTCGCCACGGCTGGGCCACTTGCTGACCGCCGTGACGTCGTCGGCCGAGAGCTTGGCGCCGTCCATCACGCCGCCGCGCGCCTCGAACTCCTCGAAAGCCTTGTCCTTCTTGACCGCGACGATCTCTTTGGCTAGCGAGACAATATCCTCGCCGCCCCAGGCGACCGCCATCGTGCCCTCGGCGCCCTCGAACGCCGGCGCGAGGGTGGTGCCCTCGCTGGCGCGGCGGGCCAGGCTGTTCTTCACCACCATCAGGCTGATGTTCTTCTCACGCAGCCGGCGGCGGAGCACGACGGCGTCGTTCGCTTCCAGCTTGCTGACATCCACCAGCAGGGCGTCGTTGACGCCGTCCCAACGGCTTTTCAGCTCGTCGGTCATCAGTTGTTTGACGTACTTACTCATAAGAGTGACCGGGGGTCAGGGGTTAGCGGACCGGGCGATGGCCCAGGCCATAACCAAAGATCGGGAAGCTTAAACCGCGACGCGGACGCTGGGGCTCATCGTCGCGCTGAGGTGGACGCCCTTCAAGTAGACGCCCTTCACCGCTGCAGGCTTCATGCTGACGATCTTGTCCACAAACGCCTGAACGTTCTCGCTGAGCTTTTCGGGATCGAAGCTCAGCTTGCCGACCGGGGCGTGAATATTGCCACCCTTGTCGTTGCGGAACTCGACCTTGCCGGCCTTGTACTCCGAGACAGCCGTTCCGACGTCGGGCGTCACCGTGCCGGCGCGGGGCGAGGGCATCAGGCCGCGGGGGCCGAGCACCCGGCCAAGCGGGCCGACCAGCTTCATCATGTCGGGCGCCGCAATACAGACGTCGAAGTCGGTCCAGCCGCCGAGGATCTTCTTGGAGAGGTCCTCGTCGCCCACCTCGTCGGCGCCGGCCGCCTTGGCGGCTTCGGCCTGCGGGCCCTTGGCGAAGACCACCACCCGCTGCTCCTTGCCGATGCCGTGCGGCAGGACAATCGAGCCGCGGACGATCTGGTCCGCCTGCGTGTGGTCGATGCCCAAACGCATCGCGATCTCGACCATCTGGTCGAACTTGGTGCCGTCGTAGCCTTTGAGGGTCTTCACCGCATCAGAAAGCGGGAACGCCTCTTTGCTCTTCTGGTTCGCGGCGAGTGCGCGAAAACGTTTCGACTGCTTTGCCATCTTGCTTCACCCCAAAAAATGCGGGAAGTGTGGTCCAAACCGCGGGGATGCCCATCAGGCTCACCCCGCGTCCCACCTTCACTCGTGTGGCTGCGCGACTCAAACGCGATGCCGTAAACTCCTACACCACCACCACTTGCGACTCTAGGCGTGAGGCACGCACCGCCCAAAAACGCGTGGCAGACTCGTAAGTATGCCCGATTTAACCTTCGACCACTAGCCCCATGCTGCGGGCCGTGCCGGCCACCATCCGCGCGGCGTGCTCGACGTCGCGGGCGTTGAGGTCGTTCATCTTGGTCGTGGCGATCTCTTCAAGCTGGGCCTGCGTGACCTTGCCGACCTTGGTCTTGTTCGGCACGCCCGACCCCTTGGCGACGCCGGCCGCCTTTTTTAGCAGCACGGCGGCCGGGGGGCTCTTGCAGATGAAGTCGAAGGAGCGGTCGTTGTAGACGCTCACCACGACCGGGATCATCATCCCGCCGGCTTCCTTCGTGGCGTCGTTGAACGCCTGAACAAACTGGCCAAGGTTGATGCCGTGTTTACCCAGCGCGGTGCCGACAGGCGGCGCGGGGGTCGCCTGACCGCCAGGGATCTGAAACTTTTCTTGTCCGACTAACTGCTTGGCCATGACTGCTGGATGGTAGGAAGTGGTTGGTGTGGGGTGACAGGAAGAACGCCGCTACAGGTTCTCGACCTGCCAGTACTCGAGTTCCACCGGGGTCGGGCGGCCGAAGATGCTGAGCATCACGGTGACCTTGCCGTGGATGTCGTCGATCTTGCTGACCTCGCCCTCGAAACTCTCGAAGTTGCCGTCCTTGACCTTGACCTTGTCCCCCTCCTGGAACGGGATCGCCAGCTTGGGAGCCTCGTCGGTCTCGTCCTCCTCCGTGTGGAGGATCTTGGCGACGTCCTGCGACGCCATCGGAGTGGGCTTGCCGCCGGATCCGGTGAAGTCGCCGATGCCGGAGGTCTCGCGGATGGCGAACCAGGTGTCGTCGTTGACGTGCATCTGCACGGCGATGTAGCCGGGCCAGATCTTCCGCTCAACAACCTTCTTCTTGCCGGCCTTGAACTCGGTGACCTTCTCGGTCGGCACCATGATCTCGCCAAAGTAGCGGTCCAGCCCCTCGATCGAGACCTTCCGCTGCAACGCGGCCGAAATCGAGCGTTCGCGGTTGCTCTGGACCTTGAGGATGTACCAGTCCATGTCGATGTCCTCGTCCTCCTCCTCGATCAACTCGAGGGGGCCCGAGGGGGCCGCGACCGGCTCCTCTTCGTCGTCCATGGCGGCCTCGGCGGCCGCCAGCTCTGCCTCGTCCTGGGCGCTCAACCCGCTGTCGGCCTCGGCGGTCTCTTCGACCGGGACCTGGGGAGCGCCGTCAGCCGGCGCCGACTCCTGCTCGGCGCCCGCGGCGGGCCCGACATCCTGCAGAGCTTCAGCCTGGGCATCGACGGCCGCCTCCTCCGCCGGGATCGGGGCGGGGGCGTCCTCGTTCGACTTTTCAGAGCCGTCTAGCACGATTCACCAACACAAGACAAATGATTCACGACTGACAAAACTCGCGGGCAACGCCGCCTACTAGCCGCCGATCGACAGCAGCGTGTTCAGCAGGTTGCTCCACACCAGGTCGTACAGGTAGAGCAGGGCTGCCAGCACAAAGATCGTCAAGATCACGACCACCGACGCCCGCCACAACTCGCCCCGCTTCGGCCAGGTGACCTTGTTCATCTCCGCCTCGACGGAGATCAAAAAATCGGCGAACGTCGGTAGCTGCACCAGCCGGAAGGCGGCCCAGGCGCCGAGCGCAAACACGCCCACGGAAACCGGCACCGCCAACGCATTGGCGTTCTCCGAACCGTTGGCCTGCATCCAGGTCATCAACGAGTAGGAGCCGACCGCAATGGCGATCGCGATCGCGTAGAAGGTCACCTGCCGGGCGACCCTCCCTTGCGTCCGCTTGTAAAACCCGATCGAAAACAGTTGGTGTAGGTATGCGGTCACGATCCTGTGAGCCTCGTTGCTGCGGGCCGCCGCCCGCCAAACCGGCGAGCCAACCACTCCGCTCCGTACAGGGCGGGTTCGCCCCTCTTTCGACTACAGCCCTGCGGGCTACTACACCGCTGCCGAGACCCCCGCTGGGACCCCACTGGAGACCCTGCGGGCAAACCCCGCCTCGTGCACAACTCCGACGCTCGGAGGCTGCTAAGCAGGGGCGGTGGGACTCGAACTCACAACCCCCGGTTTTGGAAACCGGTGCTCTGCCAATTGAGCTACGCCCCTGTTGGAAAGCGGCAGGCAAGAGTGGAGAGGGGAACGCCTGCGGCTGCCCCCCCCCTCTCCGCCTGATGCTTTCACACGCTAACTTACTCGACAATCTTGGTCACAACACCCGACCCGACCGTCTTGCCACCCTCGCGGATAGCGAAGCGGACGCCGTCGTCCATCGCGATCGGCTTGGAGAGCTCGACGCTGATCTTGGTGTTGTCGCCGGGCATGCACATCTCGGCGTCGCCCATCAGGGCGGCGGTGCCGGTGACGTCGGTCGTGCGGAAGTAGAACTGCGGGCGGTAGCCGCTGAAGAACGGCGTGTGACGGCCGCCCTCTTCCTTGCTCAGGATGTAGACCTCACCCTCGAACTTGGTGTGCGGGGTGATGCTGCCCGGCTTGGCCAGCACCTGGCCACGCTGGATATCCTCACGCTTGACGCCACGCAGCAGGCAGCCGACGTTCTCGCCGGCCTGGCCCTGGTCCATGGTCTTGTTGAACGCCTCGACGCCGGTGCAGGTGGTCTTGGTGGGGGCCTCGGTCAGGCCGACGATCTCCACTTCCTCACCCACCTTGACGGTGCCGCGCTCGATACGGCCGGTGGCCACGGTGCCACGGCCCTCGATCGAGAACACGTCCTCGATAGCCATCATGAACGGCTTGTCGATTTCGCGGGTCGGCTCGGGGATGTAGCTGTCGATGGCGTCCATCAGCTCGCCGATGCACTTGGCGGCCTCGGGGTCGGCCGGGTTCTCAATCGCGGCCTTCGAGTTGCCGTGGATCACGGGGACCTCGTCGCCGGGGAAGCCGTGGTCGGTCAGCAGCTCGCGGACTTCCAGCTCAACCAGCTCCAGCAGCTCCTCGTCGTCGACGAGGTCGCACTTGTTGAGGTAAACCACGACCTTCGGCACGCCGACCTGACGGGCGAGCAGGATGTGCTCGCGGGTCTGCGGCATCGGGCCGTCCGGAGCGGACACCACCAGGATCGCGCCGTCCATCTGGGCGGCGCCGGTGATCATGTTCTTGATAAAGTCGGCGTGGCCCGGGCAGTCGATGTGGGCGTAGTGACGATTGGCGGTCTCGTACTCAACGTGAGCCGCCGCGATGGTGACCGTCTTGGTCTCGTCACGCACGGTGCCGCCCTTGGCGATATCCGCGTACGACTTGAACTTGGCTAGCCCCTTCTCCGACTGCACGGCGAGAATCGCGCCGGTGGTGGTGGTCTTGCCGTGGTCGATGTGACCGATAGTGCCGACGTTAACGTGCGGCTTAGTACGCTCGAAGGTGTCCTTGGCCATTTTTCTCCCTGCTTAACTTCCGGGAACCGTGTTCTGCAAATCAGAACGGAGTTTGTGTTGCTAGTAAATCGAAACCGAACTTCAAGGAAGAGCTGCTGACGAGACTTGAACTCGTGACCTCGTCCTTACCAAGGACGCGCTCTACCAACTGAGCTACAGCAGCCTGATCGACACCGGGTGAACAACGCCGGCAGGCGGCCACCGGCGGGAACCCCGCCAGACAACCCACCGCCACCTCTCGCCCTCAAAGCGGGTGAAGGGAATCGAACCCTCGTCATCAGCTTGGAAGGCTGTTGCTCTACCATTGAGCTACACCCGCGACGACGAAGCCCAAAAGGGGAACACCGCAGACCGACGACGCCAACCGCCGCACGACCGCAACCGCCTTTCCCTCTTCGCCTCTTCCTCTTAGTGGTGGGTGCAGGATTCGAACCTGCGAAGGCATAGCCAGCAGATTTACAGTCTGCCCCGTTTGACCGCTTCGGTAACCCACCGTCACTTGGGCCGGCGACCGGCGGGCCTCGCTACGCTACACACGGCGCCACACCTAGCAGTGTCCCGCTCTACGCAGCTGTTAACCAGCCCTCACCAACCGCAACCCCCACGGAGCTGCAACCGTCGGGCCAGCGGACCTCGCTCGCAAGAGCTAGCGGAGGGACTTGAACCCACAACCTGCTGATTACAAATCAGCTGCTCTGCCAATTGAGCTACGCTAGCCCGACGCTCGCAAACTCGTGCGAATCGCCTAATATAGCCGTCCTGACCACCGCCGCAAGGGCGGTATTTGGGGTATTTGTCGTCTCCCCCCCATCGCTCACGACAGCAACTTCCCAAGATCAAGGCGGATGTCCAAAGGTTCGCCTTCGATCCGCTCGCCGCATGGCGCCCAAGGCCCCCATTCATCCGCGCTTCCGCGACCAGCAGACACCCCCTTGCAGGCGTCGACCTGAACGACCTGGCGCCCCCACTGAAGGAGGGGAGAGCCGTGCGGGCAAACCAAGCTGGGGCGAGCTGGAGGAATAGGCTGGCTCAGGCCTCGCAAAGTTTTTCGAAACGCCCCACTCGCGGCGATGCCGGCCCACCATCACCGTAAGCCGCTTACTGTAAAGACCTTACGCCCTTAACCGATCCTTCACGCGGCCTTTGCTAGCACTTCACGATATGCCACAACCTGTTGTGTGCTAGCAACTTACGAAATACAAGATTGCGCGTTGACGGGCGATTCGATTGGAGTAAGATCTGGCCCCCAGCGACCCAATGCGTTGTAGGCAAGAGGGCATCGTCTACAATATATTGTGTTCAGTCGCCAGGTAGCCTCCGGTTTTCCGGGGTTTGGATCCGATGGATCCAACATATGGGTGCAGCCGAGCGGATGGAACCACCGATCGATACTGCTGCACAAAGAAGTGTATACCCGTACACTTCCAGGTAGGGATGCCCATTCTTTCTTGACCATGCAGGAGGTAGCCATGGCTACTGCTCACGTTGGCCCCGCGCCGTCGTCCGACCGCCCCTCATCCCAGCACGGCCAGCCGATGGAAAAAACTTTCCACGGGCGGCTGAAAATCGACGCCGAGTTCTGCCCGGCGGAGGTCGACAGCCCGTTCGACACGGTCGAGTGGGACACCCGCACCAGCCAGATCAAGGGCGAGGGCGGCGAAGTCCTGTTCGAGCAGACCAACTGCGAGGTCCCCACCTTCTGGAGCCAGCTGGCGACCAACGTCATCTGCAGCAAGTACTTCTACGGCGAGGTCGGCACCCCCGAACGCGAGTACAGCGTCCGCCAGCTGGTGCACCGCGTCACGCGGACCATTGCCGACTGGGGCCTGGAAGATGGCTACTTCGCTAGCAAGGAGGACGGCGAGCGGTTCTACCGCGACCTGTCTTGGCTTTGCCTGCACCAGCACGGCGCGTTCAACTCGCCGGTGTGGTTCAACGTGGGGCTCTTCCACCAGTACGGCGTGACCGGCGACAAGTGCAACTGGCGGTGGGACCCCCAGGCTCAGGACGTCGTGCAGCCAGAGAACCCGTACGAGTTCCCCCAGGGCTCGGCCTGCTTCATCCAGCACGTCGAGGACAACATGGAGAGCATCATGGACCTCGCGCAGAGCGAGGCCATGCTGTTCAAGTTCGGCAGCGGCACCGGCACCGACCTGTCGACGCTCCGCAGCAAGCGGGAGAAGCTCTCCGGCGGCGGCACGCCGTCGGGCCCGCTCAGCTTCATGCGGGTGTACGACCAGGTCGCCGCGGTGGTGAAGTCGGGCGGCAAGACCCGCCGGGCCGCCAAGATGCAGTCGATCAAGGTCTGGCACCCGGACGTGATGGAGTTCATCGAGTGCAAGTGGCGTGAGGAGCAGAAGGCCCAGACGCTGATCGCCAGCGGCAAGTACGAGTCGAACTTCAACGGCGAGGCCTACAGCTCGGTTATGTTCCAGAACGCCAACCTGAGCGTCCGCCTGACGGACGACTTCATGGCGGCGTTCGAGAAGGACGAGGCCTGGACCACCCGGTTCGTGACCGACAACCGCGTCGATGGCCCAACCTACCAGGCCCGCGAGGTGATGGAACGGATGGCCGAATGTGCGTGGCACTGCGGCGACCCAGGCGTGCAGTACGACACCACGATCAACCGCTGGCACACGTGCCCCAACAGCGGGCGCATCAACGCGTCGAACCCGTGCAGCGAGTACATGTTCCTCGACAACACGGCCTGCAACCTGTCGAGCATCAACCTGATGAAGTACCGCCTGGAGGACGGCACGTTCGACTGCCGCCGCTACCAGGCCGCGTGCCGGCTGTTCTTCATCGCCCAGGAGATCCTGGTCGACCACGCCAGCTACCCAACCCCCGAGATCGCCCGCAACAGCCACCTGTTCCGTCCGCTGGGACTGGGGTACTCGAACCTCGGCTGCCTGCTGATGTCGGGGGGCAAGCCTTACGACTCGGAGATCGGCCGCGGCACCTGCGGCGCCATCACCTCGCTGATGCACGGCATGGCGAACCTGACCAGCGCCGAGCTGGCCGAGGCGGTCGGCACGTTCGACAGCTACCAAGAGAACGCCGAGCCGATGCTCCGCGTGATGCAGATGCACCGCCAGGCGGTCAACCAGATCGATCCCTCGTGCCCCGACTACCTGGTCGAGTCGGCCCGCATGACCTGGGACCGCGTCACGCAGGCGGGCGCCGTGCACGGCTTCCGCAATGCCCAGGCGACCGTGCTCGCCCCGACCGGAACCATCAGCTTCATGATGGACTGCGACACCACCGGCATCGAGCCCGACATCGCGTTGGTTAAGTACAAGCAGCTCGCCGGCGGCGGCATGCTGAAGATCATCAACCGGACGGTTCCCCTGGCGCTCAAGACGCTTGGCTACGACCAGCCGACGATCGACGGCGTCATCGCCCACATCGACGAGTTCGACACCATCGAGGGCGCGCCCGGCCTGAAGGACGAGCACCTGCCGGTCTTCGACTGTGCGTTCACCCCGGCCGGAGGCACCCGCAGCATCGCCTGGCGTGCGCACATCACGATGATGGCCGCCGCCCAGCCGTTCCTCTCTGGCGCCATCAGCAAGACGGTCAACATGCCCCGGGACACCACGCCCGAGGAGATCGCCATGGCCTACCACGACGGCTGGAAGCTCGGCCTGAAGGCGCTGGCCATCTACCGCGACGGCTCGAAGGACAGCCAGCCGCTGAACACCAAGAAGGACAGCGGCAAGGCGAAGGAGGACGAGGCCGCCACCCCGAAGCCCCGCCGCGAGCGGCTGCCCGACACCCGCGACAGCAAGACGCACAAGTTCAGCGTTGCGGGCCACGAGGGCTACATCACGGTTGGCATGTTCGAGGACGGACGGCCGGGCGAGCTGTTCATCACGATGGCCAAAGAGGGCAGCACCATCGGCGGCCTGATGGACGCCTTCGGCACATCGGTTTCGATGAGCCTGCAGTACGGCGTGCCGCTTGAGGACTACGTGCGGAAGTTCAGCCACATGCGGTTCGAGCCGCAGGGGCACACCAAGAACCCGGACATCCGCATCGCCAAGAGCCTGATCGACTACATCTTCCGCTGGCTCGGCATCCAGTTCCTGCCAGGCTACAAGGAGGCCCAGCTGGGACTCTCGCCGGGCGAAAGTGGAGATGGCGGCGGCGGCAAGTCGGGCAACGCCCCAGCGTCCGAGGGCGAGCCCACCGAGATCAAGCCCGGCGCCACGAAGGCCGCTGGGCGCAATGAGGGGCAGGAAGCCACGGCCGGAGCCGGGGGCGGCGGGTCCGCTGCCTCCGGCGCCGCGCCCGCGTCTAGGAGGGACGCGGTCAACGGGCAGGCCAACGGGCAGAAGAACGGCTCGGCGAATGGCGCCTCGACCGGCGTTGGCTACGAGGTGAACACCGCTCTGCTGGAGCGGGCCGGAGCCTCGATGCCCAAGTCCAATAACCGCAACGACCAGTTTGCCACCTTCCAGGTTGACGCGCCGAGCTGCGACAACTGCGGCAACATCACGGTCCGCAACGGCAACTGCTACCTCTGCCACAACTGCGGCAACAGCATGGGCTGCAGCTGATTGGGCAGAGCACGTGCTCTACTGCGTGAACGCACCAGCCGCCGCGGGCAATTGCCCGCGGCGGCTTTCTTATTGCCCCCAGCCCGCCAGCGGTCAACCGCTGCAAGGCCCGCAACCAGAAGCCTGCAATAAGAAGATTGTGTGTATTTCGCCTCGATTCTCCTACCTCGGAGTGCACCTACCCGCTTACGATACCGGGCGGCGCAGCCCGTAGTACGCTCCCCCGATTCGAGGCCGCTTGTCTTGCTGCAAAGATGGCTGCGTTCGCCTTCCAGCGGCCGAACCCTACAACCAGGAGGTTTGCTCTCATGAAATCCTACCTACTGCGGTCGCTCTGCGTGGCTGCAGCGCTGTGCTTCGCCGGCGACGCCGGCGCGGCGGTTCTCATCAATGAAGTGCTGTCCGATCCCCCGACGCCGGTCGAAACGGGAGACTCGAACAACGACGGCACACGCGCGCCGCAAGAAGACGAGTTCGTCGAGCTCATCAACACTGGCGCAGCCGCGGTCGACATCGGCGGCTGGACGCTGGGCGACGACGAGGTGCCGAGCGAGGCGAACGGCGACCCGTTCGTGTTCCCCGTCGGTACGATGATCGGCCCCGGCGAGCTGCTCGTGCTGTGGGGCGGCGGCACGCCGACCGGTTTCAGCTTCCAGTACTTTGTCGACGACGGAACCATCGGCAACGGCCTTGCCAACGGCGGCGACGTGGTCCTCCTGTACGACAACAACGGCGTCCTGGTCGACGAGCTCGACTACCGCAGCACCGGGCTGGGGACGGACGTCTCGATCGCCCGCAATCAGAGCGGCGTCTTCGTCAACCAGGACACGCTGCTCTCGGGCGTGTTGTACACTCCCGGCGCCCCGAACTTCATCCCCGAGCCGGCTGCTGGCCTGCTCTCCCTGCTGGGACTGTCGTCTTGTGGGGTGCTGCTGCGTCGACGCTAACGGTCAACCGCCAAAGAGTATTCTCGGTGCCCCACGGTGGAGAAACATCCACGGTGGGGCACTTTTTTGCGGTCTGTCGCCGCCAACTGGCGACGCGGGCGAACCTCCACCGATGCCTGGTGCTCGCAGATTGTCGGCCAGCTGCGGGACACCGAGGCGGCGATTTGCGAGAAGCTTCCATGAATTAGCGGCAAACTCACTGCAATCTGCCCGCACAACGAGTACGATGAGCCCCTAACACAGGCGCGAACCCTTGATGCTGCGGCACGATGCCGCATGCGTAACCGGCACTGATGTCCCACCTAGATTCCCACCCCGTCGGCCGTTGCCGACCAAGTTCGACTCCTGAGGAGAATGTTCTAATGAAGATGTCTATGTTCCGATCGCTGTGCGCGGCCGCCCTCTTCGCGCTCGTTAGCAACGTGCAGGCCGCAACCCTCGTTGATGAAACATTCAGCTACCCGGACGGCTCGTTGGTCCCCAACGGCGGCTGGGTGAACCACAGCGGAACGCTTGGTGACCTCCTGGTCTCGGGTGGCCAGGCGGTTGTCGAGCACGGCGCGCCGTCTGAGGACGCCCACCTGATCTTCGGCGCGGTGAGCACTGGCGTCCTCACCGCCGACTTCGACATCGTCGTGAACGACGACTCTGTCATCGCCGGTAACGACTTCGAGTACTTCGCCCACTTCATGCTCGACGGCAGCTTCAACTTCGGCGCCCGCCTGGACATCGTCGCCCCCACCGACGCGGCAAGCGGCGACTTCACTCTCGGCATCGCCACCACGAGCAGCACTGCCGAATCGACCCTGCCGACCGACTTCAGCTTCGGCCAGTCGATCCCTGTGTCGCTCAGCTTCGACTTCGACGCGGGCCTCGCGTCCGTCACTGCTGGCGGGAACACTGCCACTAGCACGTCCGTCTTCCTCGGCGAGACCTACGACTCGTTCGCACTTCGTCAGTCGGACTCGTCGAACAACGAGAGCATCATGGTCGACAACCTGATCGTCAGCGGCACGCTCGACGTCCCCGAGCCCGCCTCGATCGCCCTCGCCCTGCTGGGCGTGGTCGCGATTGGCGCGCGTCGTCGCAACGGCTAGCACGTTAGCGCCAGTCTGAAAGCTAATTGGCCGGCGGCCCGATCTCGGGTCGCCGGTTTTTTCATGCGCCCACTGATTGATTCAACCGCGACGGATCAAGCCGTCACACCACTCGTCGGCACGGTGCGACAGGAGCCGCAGGTCGGTCGTCAGCAGCACCTGCGGCCGCTCGCGTCGACCGTCGTCGCGGATCAGTCCCTGCAGGGTAATCGGCTGCTTGCCGGGCGTGAGGGTCTCGACCTCAAAGCGGCGGACCTGGACCCAGCCGGGCCGCTCGATGCCGATCAGCCGGGGGCGGCGGATCTTGGCGGCGTGCACCGCGCAGCCCATCCGGCGGAGCTCTGCCTGGATCGCCCGCTCGAGCGAGCGGTCGCCGATCCAGTGGGTCCACTTGTCGAGCAGGTGTTTGATCATACAGGCATCGTAGCGCGACCGGCGCCGAGCGGCGACTCGCCCGGCCACGCCATGCCTAGGTGCGGTCGTAGTTGCCGATGGCGTACAGGTGGGTGTCGGTGCGGATGATCCATTCGTCGTCGACGATGGCGGGCGTCGCGTGGAACTCGCCGTCGAGCTGGTTCTCGTGCAGCACCTTACCGCCGGCGTCCAGGCAGGTCGCGACGCCCTCCTTGCTGAACGCGAAGCAGCAATCGCCCACCTGCAGCAGCGACGCCGAGTAGTTGCCGCCGAGCCGCTTCTTCCAGAGCAGCTTCCCCGAATTGGCATCCAGGCACTGGAAGATCCCCTGGTCGCTGACCATCAGCAGCCGCCCCGCCATCAGCAGCGGCGAGGGCTGGTGGGGCGCCTGACGCTTGTACCGCCACCGCACCTGGTCGTCGTCGAGCTTGCCGCTCTCTCCCAACGGCAGGGCGAGCACCTCGTCGCCGGCGAACCCGCTGCAGTAGTAAATAGTGCGGCCGTCGGTGACCGGCCGCGGCACCAGCGAGAAGCCGGCCCCGTGGTCGTACCGCCACAGCTCCTCCCCGTCGCTCGGCCGGTAGGCGACGATCCACTGGGCGCCCGGGGCCACGAGCTGCACCTGGCCCGCGTGCTCGACCGCCAGCGGGGTCGCAAACGACTTGAGCACATCGGGGTTGGTGGCCCGGAACGGGGGCCGGTCCTGGCGCCAGACCTCGTTGCCGGATACGGGGTCGAGGGCCACGACAAACTGCTGGTCGGCGCCGTCGCAGACCAGAATCAGCTTCCCCTCGCACATCACTGGCGAGCTGCCGGCCCCGACATAGTGCTCAACGACGTAGGCCTTTTTCCACAGCACCTCGGCGGTCTGAGCGTCGAGGCAGGCCGTGCCGTTGCGGCCGAAGTGGCAGATCAAGTGGTCTCCTGACAAGCAGCAGGTGGGCGACGCGTAGCTGTTCTGGGCGTGGATCTTCTCCGGGCTCTCGATATCGAACAGCCGCACGCGGTGGACAATCTCCCCAGAATCACGCGAGACGCACACCGCCGACAACGCGACGCGGTCCACCGCGACCGTGCCCTGCTCGCCCGGCACTTCGGGCCCCTGCTGCTCAGCGGTGGTGACCCAGATGTGGTCGCCCAACACCACCGGCGACGACCAACCTCTACCAGGCAGGGGAGTCTTCCACCGCACACCTTCGCCCTCGCCCCACGCGAGCGGCGCACGGGTTGTCCGCACGCGGCCCTGCCCGTCGGGGCCCCGGAACTGCGGCCAGAGCACCTCGGCTGCGCTCGGCCCGGTCAGAACGACGACCAGCAGCAGTGTTCCCAGAATTCGCATCGCGGACCCCATTCAAGAGTGTTCTCTGCGTCCCGCCACCGCGGCAAACACCGCCGGTGTGAACCTGGGCGCCTTATAACGCCCCGGGACCACCCGGGACAGCAACCGTTATCTTTGACTGACCGCCACAATGCCAGCTCCCCGAGCAGCAACCTTTGCCCGCTTGGAGCAACCGACAGGCCGCAAGCGAGTTCCTGCGAAAAGATGCCTGGTGTTATTGACAGTCTACCGTGACCACCATAAACTCACCGATTCCCCGCGACACGCTGGGGACACTGGTGCTGTTTGAGAATTGACGCTTTTGCACCCGCAGCGGCCCTCTGAAGGCGATTGCCCGTCAGTGGAGCGGCTCCGGCAGCTAAACCCGATAGGTACGACCCGGTGGCATCTAGTCAAGAAGTAATCCGGATCCGCATGGAAGCCTACGACCACGCGGCCCTCGATCAGAGCGCGGCGGAGATTGTCGATACGGCCAAGCGGACGAACTCCATTGTTCATGGCCCTATCCCGCTGCCGACGCGGATCGAGCGTTACACGGTCCTCCGTGGCCCGCACGTAGACAAGAAATCTCGCCAGCAGTTCGAGATCCGCACGCATAAGCGTCTGATCGACATCGTGCAGGCGACCGCCAAGACGATCGAGGCGCTCAATAAGCTGAGCCTCCCTGCTGGCGTCGATATCAAGATCAAGGCGACCACCGCCTAAGAGCGATAATACTGGCTCACGCGCAACCAACCGCCCGGCGGCTGATTGCGAGCCGACGCCCGACACCGGGCAACCGATTAAGCTTCGCGTTAAAGAACGTGATGAATTCGTAGCGAAGTGGGCAGCGGCCAACCGCCGCCCACCTACCAAGAACCCAAACTGATTCGAGCAACCATTCAAGCGTAAGCATGACTGGAAGCCTGGCGAGTAAGCCGGGGCCTGGGTCGCAAGCACTGCTAGCAACCCTTGCCGCGTGTCTCTGGCCGGCGACTTGACCTCAAATCAACTCAGACGACGGAAGGCGTGGCGGCATGGCCGGTACGGAACAAGCTATTGGGATTCTCGGCCGTAAGGTTGGGATGACCCAGGTGTTCGACGAATCGGGGGCGGTAGTCCCCGTCACGGTTGTTCAGGCTGGTCCCTGCAGCGTGCTGCAGGTTCGCACCCCCGAGCGTGACGGCTACCAGGGCGTGCAACTCGGGTACCTCGACAAGCCCCGCCGTCTTGCCCGTCGCAGTGAGAGAGGTCACGTCGCTAAGCTCGACAGCAAGCGGTCCAAAAAGCGTTCCGCCGCCGGCGTCGCCGTGGTCGAGAAGGCCGGCTGCGAGCCGAAGCGTTGGGTCCGCGAGTTCCGCGGCGAGCCGGTCGGCCTAGAAGTCGGCGGCCAAGTCACCGTTGACGCCTTCGGCGAGATCGAGGCGGTCGACGTCACCGCGACCAGCAAGGGACGCGGCTTCTCGGGCGCTATGAAGCGTCACAACTTCTCTGGCCAGCGCGCCACCCACGGCGTCAAGAAGTGCCACCGCCACCTCGGCGGCACCGGCTGCAGCGCCTACCCGAGCCGCCTGTTCAAGGGCGTCAAGATGCCGGGTCAGTACGGCGCCGCCCGCTGCACCATCCTCAACCAGAAGGTGGTGAGCGTCGACCCCGAGAACAACCTGATCGTCATCCGCGGAGCCGTCCCCGGCCCGAACGGCGGTTACGTAGCGATCCGCAAGACCAACATATTGTAAGAAAAGGCAACCGCAACGCCGCCGTGTCAGCCTTGTCGCTGACCCCCGGCCGCCTGCCGCTGACAGCAACCAATCATGCCAAAACTCACTGTCCACGATCGTAAGGGCAATAAGGTCGGCACCTTGAATCTCGAGGTCGAGGACTTCGCGCCCAGCATCAACAAGCAGCTGCTGCACGATGCGGTCGTGATGTACCAGGCCAACCTTCGCCAAGGCTCGCACCAGACCAAGAGCCGTGCCGACGTGTCCGGGACGACCAAGAAGCTGTACCGCCAAAAGGGCACCGGCAACGCCCGCGCCGGCAGCCGCCGCAGCGGCGTGCGTCGCGGCGGTGGCCACATCTTCGCGATTAAGCCGCGCGACTACTCGTACCGCCTGCCGAAGAAGGCCCTCAGGCTCGCCACCCGCATGGCGCTCGCCTCGAAGGTGCAGGACGACGAGCTGATCATCATCGACGACCTCAAGTTCGACGCTCCCAAGACCAAGGACATGGCCCAGGTCATCAAGAACCTTGGCTGCGACGGCGGCTCGCTGCTGGTCACGACCGCCGAGCACGACGCCAACGTCTACAAGAGCGCCCGCAACATCGCTAAGGTGAGCGTCTCCCGGGCGAGCGACCTCAACGCCCTGAATCTGCTTTCGTCTCGCCGGGTGCTGGTCACCAAGGCCGCCATCGAGGCCCTCAAGGCCAACGCCAGCAGCAACGGCAAGGCGAACACCACTACCGACGGTGAGGAGTAAAGCATGCCACGGCATATCCCGCAGACCACCTCGCTCACGCTCGAACCGCACCAGGTCATCCTGCGTCCGCTGGTTACCGAGAAGGGCGTGCACCGCTCGAGCCGCAACAACGCGTACTCCTTCGAGGTCAGCCGGCTGGCGACCAAGGAAGACATCCGTCGCGCGGTCGAGGCCCTGTTCGACGTGAAGGTCGAAAAGGTCGCGACCCAGAACCGCAAGGGCAAGCTGCGGCGGACCAAGTTCCGCCTCGGCCGCACCAGCGACTGGAAGAAGGCAATCGTGACGCTCAACGAAGAGCACCGCATCGACTTCTTCTAGGCCGCGCCGCACAACCAACAGCCAACCGACCAACACAAAAACTTGACAGCCGATAGCTGACAGCCGCACGCTGGCAGCCTACAGCCGAAAGCCTCGCCATCATGGGCATCCGAAAATACAAGCCGACCTCCGCCGGCCGCCGCAACGCGTCGGTGAGCGATTTCAAGGAGCTGACCAAGGGCGCCAAGCCCGAGAAGTCGCTGCTGCGTCCGCTCACCAAGACCGGTGGCCGCAACAACCAGGGCAAGATCACCTGCCGCCACCGCGGCGGCGGCCACAAGCGTCGGTACCGCCTGATCGACTTCCGTCGCAACAAGGACGGCATGCTGGCGACCGTCGACTCGATCCAGTACGACCCGAACCGCTCCGCCCGTATCGCCCTGCTGGTGTACGCGGACGGCGAGCGCCGGTACATCATCGCACCGCACGGCCTGAAGGCCGGCGACCAGGTCCAGAGCGGCCCGGACGCCCCGGCGGCGGTCGGCAACTGCCTGCCGCTCAGCAAGATCCCGCTGGCGACTCAGGTGTACAACGTCGAGCTGCAGGCCGGACGCGGCGGCGTGCTTTGCCGCTCGGCCGGGACCAGCGCCACGCTGATGGCCCGCGAGGCCGGTTGGGCACAGATCTCGCTGCCGAGCGGTGAGATCCGCCGTATCCCGTCGACCTGCCGGGCGACCATCGGCTCCACCAGCAACCCGGACCACAGCGCGGTCGAGCTCGGCAAGGCCGGTCGCCGCCGCTGGCTGGGTCGCCGCCCGCACGTCCGCGGCACGGCTATGAACCCGATCGACCACCCGCACGGTGGTGGCGAGGGCCGCACCAAGGGCGGTCGCCACCCCGTCAGTCCGACCGGCAAGAGCGCCAAGGGCGGCATGACCCGGCAGCGTCGCAAGGCGTCGAACAAGGCGATCGTCCGCCGCCGTAAGTCGCGTCGCTACGGCGTCCAGAAGCTCATTACCAAATAGCGTTAGACCCGCGGCCGGTGGGGCCCACCCCGGCTCCGACCCGACAGCACACCGTCACCAGCGAACAGCCAATTCATGAGTCGCTCCACCAAAAAAGGCCCGTACGTCGACCCAAAGCTCTACCTGAAGGTAGAGCGTCAGAACGACGTCGGCAGCAAGAACCCAATCACTACTTGGGCCCGCGCCTGCACGATTGTGCCTGAGTTTGTCGGCCACACGTTCATGGTGCACAACGGCAAAGTGCACGTGAAGGTGCTGGTCACCGAAGACATGGTGGGCCACAAGCTAGGCGAGTTTTCCCCGACCCGCACCTTCCGCGGCCACAGCGGCAAGGGCAAGAAGTAGGAGAGGCATTCGGCCGCCAGCCGTCCGCAACCAGGGCACGCCCTAGCGGACCAACGGTGGTCAACGGCCGACAGGCAACATGTACCGAGCAACCCACAAGCACGCACGAATCAGCGCCACCAAGGTGCGGCCGCTGGCGGACCTGATCCGCGGCAAGCGGGCCGACGAGGCGCTCTCGATCCTCCGCTTCCAGCCCCACCGCGGAGCTCGGCTCCTCGAGAAGGTGCTGCAGAGCGCACTGGGCAACGCCGAGGACCAACGGGCGCCAAACCTGGCCGGCCTGACGGTTGTCGACGCCCGCGTCGACGGCGGGCCGATGTTCAAGCGTCTGCGCCCCCGTGCCCGCGGCATGGCCCACGTGATCAAGAAGCGGTTCAGTCACATCACCGTGGCGGTTGAATAGCCACCCCGGACCAGCGGCGCCGCCCGGCGAGCGTCACCACCCCCAACAAGCCACCAACCACACACCATTATTATGGGTCAAAAGGTCAACCCAATCGGATTCCGCACCGGCGTCATGCTCGATTGGAAGAGCCGCTGGTACGCTCCGAAGAAGGAGTTCGCGGACCTGCTTCTGGAAGACAAGAAGCTCCGCGACTACGTGACCAAGAAGTACAAGTTCGCCGGGATCCCCAAGGTGGAGATCGAGCGGACCCGCGACGAGGTCAAGGTCGTCCTGCACGCGGCCCGGCCCGGCGTGATCATTGGCCGCAAGGGCCAGCAGGTCGAGCAGCTGCAGGACGAGCTGCAGAACCTGATCGGCCGTCGGATCAACATCAAGATTGAGGAGATCAGCCGCCCGGAGATCCAGGCCCACCTAGTGGCCGAGGACATCGCCGAGCAGCTGATCAAGCGGGCCCCATTCCGCCGCGCTATCAAGCGTGCGTTGGAGCAGACCATGGAAGCGGGAGCCAAGGGCATCAAGGTGCAGTTGGCGGGCCGGCTGGGCGGGGCTGAAATGGCCCGCCGCGAGAAGCAGATTGCCGGCAGCATCCCGCTGAGCACGCTGCGAGCGAAGATTGATTACGGATTTGTTGAAGCAAAAACCGCACAGGGCCACATTGGCATCCAGGTGTGGGTAAACCAAGGCGAGTACGAGGACCAAGCCGATGGCGCTGATGCCCAAGAGGGTCAAGCATCGAAAAAGCCAAAGAGGTCGTATAAGAGGTAACGCGACCCGCGGCAACCGCGTGGTCTTTGGCGAGTTCGGATTGCAGGCAATAGAGGGCGGCTGGATCAGCGCCCAAACGATTGAAGCGGGTCGTATCGCGGCACAGCAGTATGTGCGCGGCGAGGGCAAGCTTTACATCCGCATCTTCCCGGACAAGTCGATTACCTCCATCCCGCTCGAAACCCGCATGGGTAAGGGCAAGGGTGAACCCGACTACTGGGCTGCCGTGGTGCGCCCTGGCACTGTGCTGTACGAGGTGGCCGGCATCACCGAGCAGGCGGCGAAGATCTGCTTCGCGCGTCTGGCTCACAAGATGCCGATCCGCGTTCGTTTGGTGCACCGCGACCCGCAGCTGTAAGAAGCCGCTGGAAAATGAAACCATCGGGGCCCAACCGCCCCGAGACACACGAGTCCAACGACCCGCAAGTCCACGACCCAACTGCGATAACGATGAAGATTGCCGAACTAAAAGACATGAGCGACGAGCAGCTCGAGTTGACCGCTAAAGAGGCGGCCGACAACCTGTTCCGGCTCCGCATCCAATCGCAGACCGAGCGTCTGGACGCCCCCAGCGAGCTCCGCCGCAACCGGCGGTTGATCGCCCGGGTCAAGACGCTGCAGACGCAGCGTGCGACGGCCGCCGGCGGAGCCGAAACCGAAGCCGAGAAGACCGCTTAAACCAGAGTCGGCCCGCTTGCAGGGTCACACCACCCCCAACAGCTAGCTGTTATGCCTAAGAAAATCGTCATTGGCGTTGTGACCAGCGACAAGATGGACAAGAGCCGTCGGGTCGAGATCGGCCGTTCGGTCCGCCACCCGAAGTACGGCAAGTTCATCCAGCGCCGCACCGTCTGCCACGTGCACGACGAGAACAACGAGTCCCACGAGGGCGACACGGTGGAAATCATCGAGTGCCCACCGAAGTCCAAGACCAAGCGTTGGGAGCTGGTTAAGGTGCTGGCGAAGAGCCAGATTGTCGACCTGGCCGCCCTGCGGGCCGCCCGCAAGGCGCAGCAGGAAGAGGACGCGACCACCGTCGGCGCCGAGGCCTCGGCCGAGTAGCGGCCTGCGTAACCAGGCGGGCACAACCGCCGCCCAATCCATTCCAACCACCGCGACACCCGTAACTGTTTAGACGCCGCCATGATCCAGATGCAGTCCAGGCTGAACGTCGCCGACAACACCGGCGCCAAAGAGGTGATGTGCATCAAGGTGCTCGGTGGCAGCCGCCGTCGGTTCGCCAACGTGGGCGACGTGATCGTCTGCAGCGTGAAGAGCGTGATCCCGGGCAGCGACCTGAAGAAGAAGACGGTCGTCCGCGCCGTGATCGTGCGGGTCAAGAGCCCGACCCGCCGCCCCGACGGCAGCTACGTCCGCTTTGACTCGAACGCGGTCGTGATCATCGACAAGGACAACAACCCGCGAGGCACCCGCATCTTCGGAGCGGTCGCCCGTGAGCTGCGTGACCGCAAGTTCATGAAGATCGTCAGCCTCGCCAACGAAGTCATTTAGTCGCTCCGGCCGGCCCCTTCGAACCGGGGCCTCCACCGACCGGACCGCCGACCACCGCACAGCCGACCAGCCAACACTACTGCCATGCTTATTAAAACCGGGGACACCGTTCAGATCATCACCGGCGCGGACAAAGGGGTCCGCAGCCGCGTGACGTCCATCGACCGCACCGCTGGCAAGGCGCTCGTCGAGGGGGTCAACATGGTCCTGAAGCACGTCCGCCGCAGCCAGAAGTACCCGCAGGGCGGGCGGCTGAACAAAGAGATGCCGGTTCAGGTGTCGAACATCGCGTACTTCTGCGAGTCGTGCTCGAAGCCGACCCGCCTGGGCGCCCGGTACCTGGACGACGGCTCGAAGGAGCGGTTCTGCAAGAAGTGCGGAACCGCCCACGGCCAGATCGCCCCGGCCAAGGCGGCCCACGCCAAGAAGTAGGCGCCACCAACATAACCAACGCCGCACGCCGGCCCGTAACCACCTCCACCTGTTCCCGAACGACCGCGACCCATGTCCGCCCGTCTCCAAGAACGATTTGAAAAAGAGATCCTGCCCCAGCTGGCGGAGAAGCTCGGCCGCAAGAACGTGCTGTCGCTTCCGCGCCTGGATAAGATCGTTGTGAGCATGGGCGTGGGCAGCGCCATCGCCGACAAGAAACACATCGAAGAGGCGGTCGCCGCCCTCACGGAGATCAGTGGCCAGAAGGCTGTGATCTGCAGGGCCCGCAAGTCGGTTGCCGGCTTCAAGCTCCGCGAGGGGATGCCGATCGGCGCCAAGGTGACGATCCGCGGCGTGCGGATGTACGAGTTCCTGGACCGGCTGATCTCGATGGCCCTGCCGCGTGTCCGCGACTTCCGCGGCTGCAAGCGGAACGCGTTCGACGGCAACGGCAACTACAGCCTGGGCCTGACCGAGCAGCTGGTCTTCCCGGAGCTCAACCCGGACAAGTTCCTGCGTCCGCAGGGCATGAACATCGCGATCTGCTGCCGCGGCGGGTCGGACGACGACTCGCGTCAGATGCTCGAGATGTTTGGCTTCCCGTTCCAGCGTGAAGAGGAGCAGGCGGCGTAACCGGCACGTCAGTGAATGTCGACCGCCCCGCGGCCGACGACCGAAAACCGACCAGACAAGAACTATGGCAAGCAAATCCAAAATCGCCAAAGCCGAGAAGACGCCGAAGTACAGCAGCCGGCGTGAAAACCGCTGCAAGATCTGCGGCCGCCCCCGTGCTGTGTACCGGAAGTTCGGCATCTGCCGGATCTGCTTCCGGAACCTGGCCGACAAGGGGCAGATCCCCGGCGTCCGCAAGGCGAGCTGGTAACGACCCCGCGGTGGGACCAAGCCCCTACGCGTCGCGAATACTGGTCAGAGCCTGCACCCCCAGCCGCCGGACAAAACCCGCTGCGGCACTCTGACCCGAAACCCTAACAAACCTCTGACCCCGACATCGTAAACCCCTCATGATGACTGACCCCATCGCCGACATGCTGACCCGCATCCGCAACGCGGTGCGTGTTGAGCGGCCGAATGTGCTGATGCCGGTTTCCAAGGTGAAGCGCGGAGTCGCCGAGGTCCTCAAGCGCGAAGGCTACATCTGGGACTGGCACGAGGAAGAGCTCGAAGACTCCCCGGCCAAGCAGCTGTACATCGACCTGAAGTACGGGCCCAACGGCGAACGCGTGATCCGGCACATCAAGCGGGTCAGCTCGCCGGGTCGCCGCGTGTACTCGCAGGCCCGCCGCCTGCGTCCGGTGCTCAACGGCCTGGGCATCTCGATCATCAGCACAAGCCGCGGCGTGATCAGCGACCGCGAGGCGCGGCAGCGGAACCTGGGCGGTGAGGTCCTCTGCGAGCTGTGGTGATTTTGCGTCCGGTCGCCGGCGCCAAAACCGTCGGCCCGTCCCCCTACACACAAAACAAAGCTGAACGCTGGAAGCTGACTGCCGACAGCCCTGAATCATGTCCCGAATTGGAAAAAAGCCGGTCTCGATCCCCGACGGCGTGAAGGTCAACCTCAGCGGCCGTGAGCTCTCGGTGGAAGGCAAGCTCGGCAAGCTAACCTACGAGCACCGCCCCGAGATCACCGTCAAGGTCGACGACGACGCCAAGGAAGTCGTCTGCTCCCGCGACTCCGAGGACCGCGAGAGTCGGGCCTTCCACGGCCTGACCCGCGCCCTGGTTCAGAACATGATCGAGGGCGTGACAAACGGCTACGAGAAGAAGCTCGAGATCCACGGGGTCGGTTACCTCGGCGCGATCGACGGCGACACGCTGCAGCTGCGGGTCGGCTTCGCCAACGAGATCCACAAGAAGATCCCCAAGGAACTGGACGTCACCTGCCCCGATCAGACGCACATCGTGGTGAAGGGCTCTGACAAGCAGAAGGTGGGCCAGTTCGCCGCCGAGGTGCGTGCGGTCCGCAAGCCTGAGCCGTACAAGGGCAAGGGCATCCGTTACGAGGGCGAGCAGGTCCGCCGCAAGGCGGGCAAGGCTGCCAAGTAGGGGCAGCAGAGCTTCCGATAATTCACCGCGTGGCCGGCGGCCAGCGGCTGGTGTTTGGTTCACCAGCGACGCCGCCAACCACCGAACACCAACTACGACACGACCATGGACCATTCCAAAGCTATCGGCCGGCAGCGTAAGCGTCGCTCGTTCCGCGTGCGCAAGCGCCTGCGTGGCACCGCCGAACGCCCGCGTCTGAGCGTCTCGCGGAGCCACAAGAACATCGCCGTTCAATTGATCGACGACGACGCCGGCAAGACGATCGCCTCGGCCTCGACGCTTGAGAAGTCGATCGCCGACCAGGTCAAGTTCGGCGGCAACCGCGACGCCGCGGCCGCCGTCGGCAAGGCGATCGCCGAGCGGGCCGCCGCGGCCGGCGTCAACGCCGTCTGCTTCGACCGCGGACCCTACAAGTACCACGGCCGCGTCGCCGATCTGGCGGGCGCCGCCCGCGAGGCCGGCCTGCAGTTCTAGGCCCGGCCACCAAGCCGCGGCGCCCCAAGCCACCAACGAACACCCCAACTTCCCAGTCGAACATGGCCAAGACCAAATCGAGAGAACCCCGCGAGAAGCAACGCGGCGAGCTGAACGAGAGCATCGTGAAGATCAAGCGTTGCTCAGCGGTCGTTAAGGGCGGTCGCCGCTTCAGCTTCGCCGCGATGATTGTCGTCGGCGACGGCAAGGGCAAGGTCGGCTGGGGCTACGGCAAGGCCAACGAGGTCCCGCCGAGCGTGGAGAAGGCCCGCAAGGAGGGCATGCGGAGCATGATCACCGTGCCGATGGAAGGCTCGACCATCCCGCATGTGGTGAAGGGTCGCTTCGGCGGCTCGGAGGTGATCCTGGTGCCGGCGTCCGAGGGCACCGGCGTGATCGCCGGCAGCGCGGTCCGCGCCGTCTGCGAGGCGGCCGGCATCCACAACATCCTGACCAAGAGCTTCGGCTCCAATAATCCTATCCCGCTCGTCAAGGCGACGATGGCCGCTCTGCAAGAGCTCCGCCCGAAGAGCGAGATTGAACGCCTCCGTGGAGTGACCCTGTCATGATTCTGGACGACGTCCATCGCGGTATAAACAAGAACAAGAAGCGCAAGCGGATCGGCCGCGGCCCGGGCTCCGGGCACGGCAAGACCTCCGGCCGTGGCCACAAGGGCCAGGGTTCGCGCGCGGGCAACTCGTCGCACCCCACATTCGCGGGCGGGTCGATGCCGATGGTCCGCCGCGTGCCGAAGCGCGGCTTCAACAACCGCTTCGCCGACACGGTCGTGGTGGTCAACGTCGGTCAGATCGACGCGGTCTTTGAGGCCGGCGAAGAGGTGACCCTCGAGGCGCTGGCCACCAAGAACCTGGCCAAGGGGCGGTTCGACCTGCTCAAGGTGCTGGGCGACGGCGAGCTGACCAAGAAGCTCAAGATCTCCGCGCACCGGTTCAGCAAGTCGGCGGTCGAGAAGATCGAGAAGTCCGGCGGCGAGATGGTGACCCTGCCCGGCAAGACCCCGGTCGCCCAGAAGCAGCGTGAGGCCCGGGCCAAGAAGCAGGCCGCCAAGTCGTAGCGACCTGGTTGCTAGCGAGCGGCGTCCTCGCAGGCGTCCTCGCGACTGGCCCGCCGCAGAACGCTGTTATTCGGCGCCACGACGGGCCTCCGACGCCGCCGAGTGGCTGCGGGAGCTGGCGTTAAACGATTGGCCCGCAGAGGTTACACTGGTCCGCGGGGCGGCCGAAGCCGCTCCCCCCGACGCCGCTTCCCCGGCAACCGGGCCTGCAGACGACCGGGCCCGCCAGACGACTACCGGCCAACCCCGCACAGCCGCCCGGAGCGGTGTAAGCAAGATGCTCGAAAAACTCCGCGTTGTCTTCCAGATCCCCGAGCTGCGCCGGAAGATCGCCCTCACGCTGCTGATGCTGGCGATCTACCGCGTCGGCTTCCAGGTCAGCCTGCCGGTGATCGACCTCGAGCAGGTCAAGATCAACCAGTCGCAGGGCGGCGGAATCAACGACATCCTGCAGCAGGTCGCGGTGCTCAGCGCCAGCAACCTGACCACGGTCACGATCTTCGGTCTGGGGATCATGCCGTACATCTCGGCCTCGATTATCTTCCAGCTGCTGGGGAGCGTCATCCCGAAGCTCGAGCAGCTGCAGAAGGAGGGTGAGGCGGGTCGCAAGAAGATCAACGAGTACACACGGTACGCAACCGTGGTGCTCTGCCTAATACAAAGCTGGTTCTACGTCACGCAGTTCGCGGAGGGGCAGGGCCTGGTTGCGCCCGAGTTCGCCTACGACGCGGGGGGCGTGCCGAGGATGTTCCTGGGGTGGAAGATCGTCTCGGTGCTGACAATGACCTGCGGCACCGTGTTCCTGATGTGGCTCGGCGAGCAGATCGACGAGTACGGCATCGGCAACGGGATCAGCCTGCTGATCATGGCGGGCATCCTGGCCTCGATGCCGGCGGCCGGCCTGCAGCTGATCGACATGTCCACCCTGACGCTCGGCGCCCAGGGCGGCAAGCTCGACCCGCCGAAGCTCATCCTGCTAGCGGCGATGTTTATCGGGGTGGTGGTGGGCGTGGTGTTTATCACGCTCGGCCAGCGGCGGATCGCGATGCAGAGCGCCAAGCACATGCGGGGACGCCGCATGACCGCGGGCGGCCGCTCGTACCTGCCGCTGAAGGTCAACCAGGCCGGCGTGATGCCGATCATCTTCGCGAGCAGCCTGATGATGTTCCCGCTGATCATCTTCGGCGACTCAGGACTGGGCCGGCTGGCGCAGAGCTGGGACCCCGGTTTCTTCAAGTCGTTGTTCACCGGCATCTCGGCCGCGTTCAGCCGAGAGTCGTTCTTCTACAACGTCTGCTTCCTGCTGATGATCTACTTCTTCTGCTTCTTCTGGACCGCCATCACCTTCAACCCGAAGGACATGGCCGACAACCTAAAGAACTACGGCTCGTTCATCCCGGGGTACCGCCCCGGCAAGCGGACGGCCGATTACCTGGAGAAGGTGATGTTCCGCATCACCTACGTGGGGGCCGGGTTCCTGGCGTTGATCGCCATCATCCCAACCCTGATCGTCATGTGGCTCGGCATCCCGTGGGGGGTCGCGATGTTCTACGGTGGCACCAGCCTGCTGATCGCCGTGAGCGTGGCGTTCGACCTGGTGCAGAAGATCGACAGCCACCTGGTGATGCGAAACTACAAGGGCCTGCTGGAGTAGGATCGGGCGAGGGGCCCCAGGCCGCGCCGCGGGCTCGCGTTTGTCTGCTGGTTCGCTGCCGTTAGAACCGCGAAGACTCGGGCGCCGCTGATGAGAATCGTCTTGATAGGACCGCCCGGCGCCGGCAAGGGGACCCAGTCCCTCAGCTTGGCAGAGAAGCTGGGGATCAAGCACCTCTCGACCGGCGATGTGCTCCGCGAGGCCCGCGAGCTCGGGACCCCCCTCGGCCGGCAGGCCGGCGGGTTCCTGGACCAGGGACAGCTGGTGCCGGACGATGTCGTGGTGCAGCTGGTGGCCGAGCGGCTGAACGGGCCGGACTGCGAGCAGGGGTACCTGTTTGACGGGTTCCCCCGCACGCTGCCCCAGGCCGAGGCGCTCGACAAGCTCCTGCAGGAGCACGGCGGCAAGCCGCTGAACCTGGCGGTGGAGTTCGTCATCCCTGAGGAAGAACTGATGAACCGGCTGTGGAAACGCGGCCGTTCTGACGACAAGGAAGAAACCGTCCGCGAGCGGCTCCGGATCTACGCCGATCTGACCAAGCCACTCGCGGCGTACTACGAGCAGCGGGGCGTGCTGCGACGCATTGATGCGGTCGGCGCCCTGGAGGAGGTCTTTGCTCGGTTGTGGGACGCGGTAGAGAGCGTCCGTCCGCAAACCCCGTAGCTGCCGAACAACCGCTCGCCGCCCGGCCGAGCCTCACGAAGACCGTCCCCCTGCCACCGGCCCAGCCATGATCCAGCTCAAAAGCGACCGAGAAATCGCCAAGATGCGGCTGGCGGGCCTGGCGGTCTGGCGGGCGCACCAGATCGCCGCGGAGATGATGCAGCCGGGGGCGACCACCCGCGAGATCGACGCGGCGCTCGACGACTACTTCGCCAAGATCGGCGCGACGCCGCTGTTCAAGAACTACCCGCACCACGAAAAGGGCAAGCCCGCCTTCCCGGCCGTGACCTGCATGTCACGCAACGAGGTCGTGGTGCACGGCATCCCGGACGACGTGCCGCTGGCCGAGGGGGACATCCTCTCGATTGACACCGGCGTGCGGCTCGGTGGTTGGTGCGGCGACGCCGCGGTAACCCACGCGATCGGAGAAATCGACCCCGTAACCCAACGGCTGCTGGACGTCACCCAGGGCGCCCTGCAGCTGGCGTTTGACCTGCTGCACACCAAGGACCGCTGGAGCCAGATCGCCGACGAGATGGCCCGGTACGTCAAGGACCACGGCTTTGCGACCGTCGAGGACTTCGTCGGGCACGGCATCGGCCGCAAGATGCACGAGGACCCCCAGGTCCCCAACTTCGTCAGCCGTTCGCTCCGTGGCCGGGCCGACTTTTTCATCGAGCCGGGCCTGGTGCTGGCGATCGAGCCGATGGTAAACGTCGGCACCGCCAAGGTGCGGCTGCTGCGGGACGCCTGGACGCAGGTCACCAAGGACGGCAAGCCGAGCGCCCACTTCGAACACACGATTGCGATAACCAAGGACGGCCCGGTCCGATTGACCGTGGCCCCCTCAGCGGACGAGGAAGCGTTGATGGAGGACTTGATGGCGGTCTCCAGCCCCGGGCTGGAGCGGCTGATCGAGTGGTAAACCGACCCAATCGCCCCATTTTGCCTGCTATTGCGAGATTGGGGCCCCGTTCTCTGGAGATTTCTCCTTGACGGGCTTGCTAGGTTTCGAACTTCAATGGTATCATCACCGGTTTTCCAGGTCTCCCGAGACCTGTACCGGTCAGGTTCTGCCCAAGCCCAGCAGCCACCGAACAATCGGGCCGCCGGGAGTAGTAGGCAGAATCAGCGGCAAGACGACTGGCTCCGCGGATCGGCGTTCACTGAATGCCTGGTTCGCCAGTGAGCCGCGTTTTCGAGCGGTTTAAGTTTCTCAGTTAATCAGGAAGCGGTCGGATGAAGGTTCGCGCGAGCGTCAAACGTATCTGCGACAAGTGCAAGGTGGTCCGCCGCAAAGGGGTGGTCCGCGTTGTGTGTGACAACCCGCGCCACAAGCAGCGGCAGGGTTAGCCAAGGCAGGCTAGCCGCCACGTTTAGCCGCCACGGCGGTGCTCGCAGGCTTGCCGCCGCGGGCAATCTCGGCGGCCCTGAGTTGCTCCCTTCGTCGTGTATCGCACCGACATACATCCCAACGTCCAAATCCCCCGTCTGTAGTCCAGCAGTAACGCTATGCCACGTCTCCTCGGTGTTGATATCCCGCCCGATCGGCCCACGGCCATCTCGCTGACGTACCTGTACGGCGTCGGTCCGAAGACCGCCCGGGAACTCTGCCACAAGGCGGGGATCGACCCGCACGTGCGGGCGCGTGAGCTGCACGAGGACGAGGTCGCCCGCATCGCGGCGCTGCTCGACAAGGACTACGTCGTCGAGGGTCAGCTGCGTCGGCAGACGAGCCAGAACATCTCGCGTCTGCGTGACATCGCCTGCTACCGCGGGCTGCGTCACCGCCGCGGCCTGCCGGTGCGTGGCCAGCGCACCAAGACCAACGCCCGCACCCGCAAGGGCGCCAAGAAGACGGTCGCTGGCAAGAAGGGCGTCAAGGACCTGCGTTAGCGTACAACCAGCTGCTAATCATCAACCAAACGGGCGCCGCCCGGCCGAGCGAAGCCCCGGCCCACTAGCGGGCCAAGGCATTCCTCCCAACGTCAAACGGGTAATAAGAAGTGGCGAAAACTCGCGACAAGAGCGCAAAGAAGAAGACACGCCGGAGCGTGGCGGTGGGCATCGCCTACGTCACGGCGACGTTCAACAACACCACGGTGACCATCACGGACACCAAGGGCGACACCCTCTGCTGGGCGAGCGCCGGCACGAGCGGCTTCAAGGGGAGCCGCAAGAGCACGCCGTTCGCCGGCCAGTGCGCCGCGCAGCAGGCCGCCGAGAAGGCCAAGAAGTTTGGCGTGCGTGACGTCGAGGTCCGCGTGCGTGGGCCAGGCAGCGGCCGCGAGAGCGCCATCACGGCCCTGGAGGCCGCTGGCCTGAAGGTGAAGTCGATCGAGGACATCACGCCGCTGCCGCACAACGGCTGCCGCCCCCGCAAGAAGCGTCGCGTCTAGGCCGTCGCTCCGAGAACAACCACGGGCCCTCCCCACCGGGGCAAGGCCGCTATCAATCCAACGCCCCACTCTCTTTCAGCTACTTACACTAATGGCACGATACACTGGCCCCGCCTGCCGACTTTGCCGTCGCGACGGCCTGAAGCTCTTCCTCAAGGGCACCCGCTGCGACACGTCCAAGTGCGCGTTCGAGCGTCGTGACACCCCGCCGGGTCAGGTGCATGGCCGCCGCCCGAAGGTCACCGACTACGGCGTGCACCTCCGTGAGAAGCAGAAGGTGAAGCACTATTACGGCGTGCTGGAGAAGCAGTTCCGCCGCTACTTCGCCAAGGCCGAGCGGGCCAAGGGCAACACCGGCGACGTGCTGATGAGCCTGCTGGAGCGTCGCCTCGACAACGTCGTGCACCGGCTTGGCTTCGGCTCGAGCCGCGCCCAGGCGCGTCAGATGATCAACCACGGCCACATCACGGTCAACGGCCGCCGCGTGACCATCGCCAGCTACGAGGTCCGCGCCGGCGACGTGGTCCGCGTGATGAACAAGGCCAAGAGCCTGGACTACATCCGTGGCGCCCAGGCCGAGAGCGACCGTTCGGTGCCGGACTACCTGGCCGTGACCGAGAGCGTGATCCCCGAGGGCATCATCGGTCGGCTGCCCGGCCCGGAAGACGTTTCTGTCCCGGTCCAGACGCAGTTGATCGTGGAGCTCTGCTCACGGTAACCACGCGGTAACCACTGGGGAGCCCGGCTCCCTCCGACGCCCCGCGGCGGCCCGAACCGGCGCCCCCACGGGCGACCCACTCAGCCCATAATTTCCCCACCTGCATCACCTTAGTGGGAGACGATAAATGCACATCCGATGGCGCGGTCTAGAACTCCCGAGCATGGTTTCCTGTGACCAGGAGACCCTCTCGGCAACGTACGGCAAGTTTTACGCCGAGCCGTTCGAGCGTGGCTTCGGCGCCACGGTCGGCAACGGCCTGCGCCGGGTGCTGCTGTCGAGCCTCGAGGGCAGCGCGGTCACGCAGATCAAGATCCACAACGCCCAGCACGAGTTCACGACCATCACCGGCGTGCTCGAGGACGTGACGGACATTGTGCTCAACATCAAGTCGCTGGTGGTCAAGAACCACTCGGAGACCACCCGCGTGCTGCGGGTCGAGCGCAACGAGGCCGGCGTCATCACCGCCGGCGACATCGAAACCGACGATTCGGTCGAGGTGCTCAACAAGGACCACGTGCTCGCCACGCTGACCGACGACGTGCCGTTTGTCATGGAGATGGTGGTTGAGAACGGCCGCGGGTACGTCCCGTCGACCGAGCACAGCCAGAACATCCAGGAGATCGGCATCATCCCGATCGACGCGATCTTCAGCCCGGTCGCCCGGGTCCGCTTCGCCGTCGACGAGACCCGCGTCGGCCAAAAGACCAACTACGACAAGCTGACCCTCGAGATTTGGACCGACGGCTCGGTCAACCCCGAGATGGCGATGGTCGAGGCCGCCAAGATCCTCCGCAAGCACCTCAACCCGTTTGTGCAGTACTCGGAGCTGGGCCCGCAGGTCCGCTCGCCGGCCCGCGCCGCCCCGGCGGCGCCCGGCGTCGACCCGGCGATGGAGCAGAAGCTCAGCATGCCGATCTCCGAGCTGAACCTGTCGGTCCGGGCAAGCAACTGCCTGGAGTCGGAGCACATCATGACCGTCCGGGACCTGGTGTCCCGCTCGGAGGACGCGCTGTTGGAGGTCCGCAACTTTGGCGAGACCACCCTCACCGAGGTCCAGGAGAAGCTCAGCGAACTCGGCCTGCACCTCGGGATGCGTGTCCCGCCGGCGCCGGTCGGAGTCTGACGCAGACCCCTTCGCGGGGCCGCGGCGTCACTGCATTCATTTTCAATCAACCGTAACGTTTCAAACCATGTAGGGGCCCGCCGGCAGCCGCCGACGGCACAACTCCCATGCGACACCGACGCAAAGGCCGTAAGCTCGGCCGCAACCCGAACCACCAACGCGCCCTGCTCCGCAACCTGGCCAGCGCGTTGATCCTCACCGAGCGTGACACCGAGGACCTGCGGTACATCGAGCTGGAGTCGGAGCCCAACGTTAAGGGCCGCATCGTCACGACCGTCAGCAAGGCCAAGGAGGTCCGCCCGCTGGTCGAGAAGTGCGTGACCATCGCCAAGCGTTCGATCCCCGCGCAGCGGGCCGCCGAGGAGTTCGCTCCGGACTCGCCCCGCGGCAGCGACTCCTGGAAGTCGTGGCGCACGAGCGACCGCTGGCAGCAGTGGAACCAGGCGATCGCGCCGGTCGTTTCCGCCCGCCGCCGCTGCCTGCAGCTGCTCGGCGACAAGAAGGCCGTCAGCGTGCTGTTCGAAGAGATCGCCCCCCGCTTCGAGGAGCGTCCGGGCGGCTACACCCGCGTCCTCAAGATCGCCAAGCCGCGTCTGGGCGACGCCGGCCATCAGGCGATCCTGGAGTTCGTCGGCGTGCGTGACCGCGTGCGGGTGAAGAGCGAGAAGCCGGCGTTCGACGCCCCCGAGGACGAGGCGCCCGCCGCCGCGGCTCCGCAGTCGGAAGAGGCGCCAGCAGCCGAAGAGAAGAAGGAAGATTAAGCTTCCCTCCGATCGGCCCAATCGATTATCAAACAGGGGCGTTCCTCCCACGAGGAACGCCCCTGTTTTTTTGCTTGCGTCCCGCGTCGGGCGCGCGGCTCTCTCGGCGACAGCGTCCCCGCTCCGACACCAATGGCTTTCGACCTCACCCACGCCGTGCGGCTGCTCACCCGCGACATGACCATGCGTGTCGACGAGCTCGCTCACATCGACACCGAGCGCGTCGCGTTCGGCTTCTGCCAGACCCGCAAGCGGGTGTCCCACGGCATCCAGGCGTCGCTGACGCCGCTGCGGTTCGAGGGGGGCGCGAAGACCAAGCGGGTGCGGGGGCGGCTGTACGGCTGCCAGCGGCTCGAGGACGGGTCGGGGCGCGACTACCTGTACCTGCTCAACCTGTACGTGCCGCGGCTGCTCGACCAGCCGTTCGAGGAGAAGCTCACCACCCTGGTGCACGAGCTGTGGCACATCTCGCCCGACTTCAACGGCGACCTCCGCCGCCACGAGGGCCGCTGCTACGTCCACGGACGGTCGCAGCGGAAATTCGACGAACTGTCGGCCTCGATCGCCAGGGCGTGGCTCGCCCAGGACCCGCCGCGCGGGCTGTACGCGTTCCTCGAGCCGAGCTTCAGCGAGCTGTCGGCCATGCACAACGGCGTCCGCGGCCAGCGGTTCCCGACGCCCAAGCTGGTGCTAGCAGAGGCGGCGTAGCCGTCGCGCCGAACGGCGTTGACCCACGGCGCTAGCGTGCGTATGCTCCGCCGCCGGCTTTTCTCGCCCACGGCCTCACGCCCGCAGACAACGGATGCCCCGCAACGCACAAACGGTGATCGGACGCACGCTGGCGCTCGCGCTGTTGGCGCTGGCCGGGTGCCACCTTATCGACTCCCCGGAGCTTGCCACGGAGGCGTCGCTGCTGCAGGCGGCCAACTCGGCCCCGCAGGCCGCGACGCTCGAGATCTACTGGGCGACGCTCCCCGAGCCCGACAACGAGGCCGAGGAGGCCCTGTGGGGACAGCTGCAAGAGAACCGCTTCTCGCCCGACCTGCGGCGGCGCCTCGCCATCAACGGCCTGCGGGCCGGTGTCCTCAGCGGCGTCATGCCCGACGAGATCCATGAGCTGCTGAACCCCGGCGGCGGCGCGGGCGAGGGCCCTGCGCAGACCAACGCGATCCTGCAGCAGACCGGCGTCTGGCGGCGGACGCGGCAGCTCCGCCAGGGCGACCACCTGGAGCTCAAGGCGTGCGAACCAAAGGCGTCCTCGCCGCTGCTGGTCGCCCGAGACGGTGAGCTTGTCGGCGAGACCCTCAGCAACGCCCAGGCGTTCTACAAGCTGAAGGCCGAGGACCTCAGCGGCGGCCGGTGCGTGCTGTCGCTGACTCCCGAGGTCCGGCACGGTGTGGCCAAGCCGCGCTGGACCCCCGACGAGACCGGCGTGATCTCGCAGGCGACGCCCTCGCAGGATGCAACGGTTTTTTCGGATTTGTCGATCGAGGCCTCGCTGTCTGCCGGCGAGGCGTTGCTGGTCACCAGCCTGCGGGACGCCCCCTCGCTGCTGGGTGGGTACTTCCACCAGAGCGCCGCCGACTCCGAGGGCCGCCGCAAGGCGATCCTGATCCGGGTGGTGCAGGCCCCTCGATCAGCGGATTTCCCGCCGATCGACAAGCTCTAGACGCGGCCGGCACGAAACCCACTCCGTCCCGGAGGTGGTTCCTGAGCTAGATTTCAATAGGGCGGCAGTGCCGTTTCTTTTCTAGCAAAGCAAGAACCACCTAACCTGGGGAGCGCACCCTGATCCCCCCTGTCTGGGTCATCGATCTCTCGTTCGGACTGTTCTGCACCGCGATCGGCGTGACCGGCGCGATGTGGCTACGGACCCGCAAGCCGTTGGACGAGCGCCTTCGCGAGGCCGAGAAGACGCGGTCGTTTGCCGAAGAGGCGGTCCAGGGACTGCACGCCGCGGTGGAGAGCGTGCAGAGCTGCGTGCTGCAGCACAGCGAGTGCCTGACCGAGATCAACGCCAGCCTCAAGGGGGGCGACGCGGCCGACGCGGCGGCCTCGATCGTCGAGGCCAACCTGCTGGCCGAGCACCAGTTCCTCGAGCTCAAGGGCGACCTCGACGCGCACGCCGTGCAGGTCCGGGGAGGGTCGGGCGCCAGCGGTGTGCTGCAGCTCACCAGCCTCGCGCTCGATCGCCAGAAGCACGCGTACGAGCGGGTGCTGAGCTCGCTCGAGGCGCTCGCGGTCGAGATGTCCAACGAGCTCGACGGCTGCGGCCAGAAGCTGCGGCACGTCTCGGCGGGGCTCGAGTCCCGCACCACCAATTCATCGACCGAGGTCCGCCACGCGATTGGCGAGATCCTCGACGCGGTCGACGAGCTCGGGCAGAGCGCCGACGACGCCGAGGTACGGCTCGAGCAGTCGGCCCAGAAGGTCTGCATGCAGGCGGTGCTGTCGCACGCGGACCTGCTGACCTCGCTGCCCAACCGCCGCGCGCTCGAGGAGCAGCTCGCCACGATCACCGCGTCCAACGGCAAGCGGCCGACGCCGTGCTCGCTGCTGCTGATGGACCTCGACAACTTCGGCGACGTCAACAAGAAGTACGGCTACACCGGCGGCGACACCGTGCTGCGGCAGGCGGCGATGCTGCTCAAACGCGCCTCGCGCGGTCAGGACACCGCGTCGCGGTTCGGCGGCGACTGCCTGGCGATGACGCTCTCGGGCTCGACCCTCTCGCAGGCGATGCCGATGGCCGAGCGCGTGCGGGAGCTGGTCTCGACCGCCAAGTTCAGCGAGGGGGGCCGCCGCCTGCAGCTGACCGCCAGCGTCGGCGTCGTGCAGCTGCAGCAGGGCGAACGGCCCAACCAGGCGATCGTCCGGGCCACGATGGCGGTGAAGGAGGCCGACCAGGCGGGCGGCAACGCCGCCTACTACAACGACGGCCAGCAGTGCTTCCCGATCTCGCTCGCGCACCGCAAGCGGGACGAAGAGGCCCGCGCGAACGACGCGCCCGAGTACCCGACCGCCGCCTCGCTCGGCGTGGACTCGACCGAGCCCGCCGCGGCCCAGGACGATCTCCCACACGAGGGGGAACCGAGTCTGTGCGGCCGCTCGATCTTTGTGGCGAACGTCAAGCGGCGGCTCGCCGAGTGGAGCCGCGGCGGCCCGATCGTGTCGGTGCTGCTGATGCGGGTCGACCAGGTCGACGAGCTCGCCCGACGGCGGCCGCCCGAGACGCTCAACTTCCTGCGCCGCGTGCTCGGCCGCCTGCTCGAGGCCGCCACCCGCGACATGGACCAACGCTGCGACTACGACCAGGGAGTCTACGCCGTGCTGCTGCCGGGCGCCGACGAGGAGACCGCCCTGGCGATCGCGTTGCGGCTGCAGAGCCAGGTCGCCAACTGCAAGCTGCGGCTCGACAGCGAGCTGTGGGACCTGTCGGCCAGCATCGGGGTGGCCGACGCGCGGTCCGGGGCGTCGGTGGTGGACGTGCTGATGGCCGCCGCCGCGGGCATGGAACGCGCCGCCCGCAACGGCGGCGACGCCACCTACGCCTACACCGAGCTGCCGGCCGACGAGTCGACCGGCTGGTAGCGGGCGGGTCCGCCGGCTACGCGATGGCCCCGCGGAAGCAGTAGTCGAACAGCAGCTCCCACTCTGCCTGCTGCCGGTCCAGGCACTCCTCGAGCCCCGCGCCGCCGCGCACCGCGGACTCGCAGTCGTCGACAAAGTCGTACGGGTCCCAGCCGCCAAACCGGTCGGCCAGCAGCGCGTACACCGGGTGGTCGCCGACGTTGCGGAACCAGTACTTGGCGTTGCCGAAGTCGCCCTCGCGACGGTGCATGACACCGTGCCAGAAGCTCCCCTCTGCGGTGGAGATCGCCTGGCTGTGGGTGTGCGACTCGTCGAGGAAGTCGTGCACCAGCCACACGCCCGACAGGCAGCAGCGGGCCATCGCTGGGTCCTCCACCCGCTGGCCAGCAAACGCGGCCGCTAGGTCGAGCCGCTGGAGGGCGGCCTTGGCGCCCGCCTGCGGCGTCCCCTCGCCCAGCGGGCGGCGGCGGTCGCCGGCGACTAGTTCGGCGAGGGCTTGCGGGTAGTCGGCTGGGTCGAAGCTCACGTGGGGCGGTCTCCGCGGCGAGAACGGGGCGACAAAAAAAGGCCGCGGGACGCCAGGGTCCCGCGGCCTTCGTGTCATTTTTATCCCGGTCGGCTTAGCGGAGCAAGCCGCGACGCGTGCTGCTCTTCTTAGTCGTCTGCGGGGCCGAACCGCCGCCCACCGCGGCGTTCGACGCGGTGCGGTCACGGCCAGCGGTGCTGGCGGCGCGGGGCTGCGACTGGTTGCCGCGGCGGCGGGCCACCGACTCGCTGTCGGTCTTGGAGTCGCGGGCCTCGGCGGCGAGCGCGGCGTACTTGGCGGACTCGCCGGTGTCGCCCAGGTTGCGGTGCATGGTCGACAGGTTGCCGAACGGCACGGCCATCGCGCCCGGGTCGAGCACCTTGGCGTCGACCGCCTGCTGCATCAGCTCGGCGCCCTTCTCGGTAAGCTCGATCGCCTTGGGCCGCTGATCCTGATTCCAGAAGCTGACGCCCATGCTGACCAGCGCCTCGCCGAGCTGGCGGGGCACCACGAGTTCGCTCTTGGGGGCGTCGCCCAGCAGCAGGCCCTCGGCCTGGGTGTACCACTCGACCGCGGCCGCGTGGTCCTGCTTGTGCACCGCGTTGGCGGCGCCAAGGTGGAAGTACAGGCGTCCGATCAGCTGCTCGGCGGCGGGCTGGGCGTCGGCGGTCGCGGCCGCCTCGGTGAGGTGGCTGAGCGACTCCTGGCCGTAGGTCAGCGCGCGTTCCGCTTCGCGGCGGGTGTGGGCCACCCGCAGGGCGTGGAAGTACGCCTGGCCAAGGCCCCAGTGCGCCTGGTGCTTGAGCAGCTTGTCGTCGGTCGAGGCGACAATCGCGGTCGCGGCGTCGGAGGCCTCGGTGACCCACGGGCCGGGGTCCTTGGCGGGCTTGAGGTTGGCGAGCGTCTCGAGGGCGACCTGCGCTACCTCTAGCCGCAGCTCGAGCGAGCCCTGGTCGTTGGTGATCAGCTCTTCGGCCAGGCCTGAGGCGCGGCCGATCCACTGGGCGACCACGTCGGCCTTGTCGTCGTAGCTCCGACGCGAGACCTCGTTGGCCACGGCCAGGTGCGACCTGACCAGCAGCAGCTTGGCGGCGCGGCGTTCGGTGGCGTCCTTGCTCGTGGCGAGCTTGTCGGCAATCGAGATCGCGGTGGTGTGGAAGCCGATCGCCTTGTCGGCGATCTGCGCGTCGCCCAGCGAGGCGAGGCTGCCCATCAACGCCAGGGCCTGGGCCTTGACCAGCTGCGGGGCGTCTTCGTCGTCGATCACCTTGCGGGTCTCGAGGACGGCCTCGTCGTAGCGGGCCACGGCGGCCAGGGTCTCGGACCAGCGCAGACGGTAGGCGACGTTGTCCTCGTCCTGCTCGACGGCAAGCTTGGCGTCGGCCTCGGCCTTCACGGGCTGACCGGTCGACAGGTAAACCTCGCTCCGCAGCCACAGCGAGTAGGCGGCGTTCGGCTCGATGGCCAACGCGGCCGTAAGGTCCTTCAACCGCTTGCTGTAGGCGTGACGCGGCCGGGTCTCGGCCCGCAGGGCGAAGGCCTCGGCGTCGGGCGCCTGGAGCACGATGTGGGTGACAAACTGCGGCGAAATCGGCGTGAGCCCCTCGCTCGACTTGGTGAGCAGGAACATCAGCCCCTTCTCGGGGTAGGCGATGCCGAGCGCCTCGCCCGACTCGTCGTCGGCGATGGTGACCGGGTCGATCGCGTCGACGCGGAGCTTGGCCGCCAGGCGTTCGGGCTGCGACTGCTTAACGAGCTGCGCCTTGATCAGCTCGACGCGGTCGCCCTCGACGAGCACCTCGACCTTGGCGAAGCCTTCCTGATCGAACGCCATCACGACGCCGTCGGAGGTCTTGCGTTGCGAGGCGGGCTCGCCCCACAGTCGTTCGAGGTCCGCACGGCTCGAGACGCCGGCGACGATCTGCTTAAAGGGCGCCGCGGCGACCTTGACCTCTTCCTGCAGCAACGCGGCGGCGACGTCGCCCGGAGTGGCCATCGCTCGGGGAGCGGTCGGCTCACCCGCGTCGGCGACCACGACGTCGTCGTCGGCAACGGTGATCTGCTCGGCGGCGTCCTCAACGGCGTCCTCAACGGCGTCCTCAACGGCGTCCTCAACGGCGTCCTCAACGGCGTCCTCAACGGCGTCTTCAACGGCGTCTTCGGCGGCGGTCGCCTGGGGCGCGGCCTCCTCGGTCGCCAGGTCCGTAACCTCCACAGACGCGACCGGCGGGGCCGATTTGCTGGGCGGGTCCGCCAGTTCCGGCTCGTGCTCAGAAACCGACGAGATCGGCTCGAGCGAATCCTCGGGGGCCTTGTACCCCTCCTCGAGCGCCTCGCGGGTGGCGATCAGCACCGAGTCCTCGACCACCTTCTCAATGATCACCGGCGCCTTGGTAGGCTCTTCGGCGGACAGCTCGATGGGCGAGCCCCACAGGCTGGCGACCGCGGCCGCCCCAAACCCTGCGCGGAGCAGAATCGAGTCTTGGCGGAACAGCTTGGCGAGCGTTTGGTTGATCATATTGATTCGCTCCTCGTCGGCCCGCGTGGTGCGGGTCAGGCCCCCTCTGCCAACGGGTCTAAGCCAGCCGGCGTAGTGTTTTGGTCCGAGCGCGTCATGGCACGGCGTGAACTGTGTTAAGGGCTATCGGCTCGACACAATCGCTACAGCCAGACACTTCGGCCAAAATCGCGCGAATCCGGCAAATCCCTACGACAGCACCGCTGGCGCTCGTTCTTACGCTGGTCGCGGTGTAACATGAATGGCCCTTGAACCACCAGTTTTTCGACGGAGCGTCACGTCTTGAGCTCAACTCTGAACATCGGACTTGTTGGCTACAAGTTCATGGGCAAGGCCCACTCGCACGCCTACCAATCGGCCGGGCGTTTCTTTGACCTCGACCTCACGCCGGTCATGAAGGCGGTCTGCGGCCGCAATGAAGCGGCGGTGAAGGAATTCGCCCGGCAGTGGGGCTGGGATTCGATCGAAACCGACTGGCGCCAGCTGGTCGAGCGCGACGACATCGACCTGGTCGACATCGGCTCGCCCGGCAGCACCCACGCCGAGATCGCCATCGCCGCCGCCAAGGCCGGCAAGCACGTCTACTGCGAGAAGCCATTGGCCAACTCGCTGGACGACTGCAAGCAGATGCTCGCCGCGGTCAGGGAGTCCGGCGTCAAGCACATGATCAACTTCAACTACCGCAAGACGCCCGCCATGGCGCTCGCGAAGAAGATGATCGAGGCCGACGAGATCGGCGAGGTCCGCCACGTCCGCTGCACGTACCTGCAGGACTGGCTGGTCGACCCCGAGTTCCCGATGAACTGGCGGATGCGGAAGGAGACCGCCGGCGCCGGCGCGCACGGCGACCTCGGCGCCCACAGCGTCGACCTCGCCCGCTTCCTGGTCGGCGACATCGCCGAGGTAGTCGGCGAGACGCGGACCTTCATCACCGAGCGGCCCGCCGAGGGGACCTCGAGCGGCCTGACCGGCACCGCCGGCGAGGGGACCGAGCCGGTCACCGTCGACGACTGCTCGCTGTTCCTCGCCAAGTTCGCGGGCGGCGCGCTCGGCTCGTTTGAAGCGACCCGCCTGGCGCCGGGCCGCAAGAACTTCAACCGCATCGAGCTCAATGGCAGCAAGGGCACGCTCGCCTGGTGCTTCGAGGACCTCAACGTGCTGGAGTTCTACAGCACCGCCGACAGTCGGCAGGGCTTCAAGCGGATCATCGCCACCGAGGGCGACCACCCCTACATGCACGCCTGGTGGCCGCCGGGCCACATGCTGGGCTACGACCACACCTTCGTCAACGCGGTGGCCGACATGCTCCAGGCGATCGCCCAGGACAAGAACCCGTCCCCATGCTTCCTGGCCGGCGCCAATTGCGTCGCGGTGCTGAACGCCGTGGAGCGCAGCGTCGAGAGCGGCAAGTGGGAGTCGGTTGAGAAGATCGACTGATCACCCGCCACGCTTCCTAACCACGCCCGCCAATCGAAATGATGGTTGCAAGTGCCCAAGAAGAACCCGTCGACGGCCAAACGCCCCTCGCTCGAGAGCGCTGTCTCTGACGCCGAGGCGCTGCGGCTGGTGATGAAGCTGATGGCGATCCCCGGCCGCAGCTGCGAGGAACGATTGGTCGTGGACGCGATTGTCGCGGAGCTGCGTGGCGCGGGGCTAGACGCGGGCCTGCTGCGATTCGACAACGCCCACAAGAAGTCGGCGTTCAAGGGCGAGGTTGGCAACCTGATCGTCAAGCTGCCCGGCACGCTCAGAGGCCCGCGGCGGATGTTCTCGGCGCACGTCGACACGGTGCCGATCTGCGTCGGCTGCACGCCCAGGCGTCAGGGCGACCGCGTCGTGTCGGGCAACCCCGCGACCGGGCTCGGCGCCGACGACCGGGCCGGCACGGCGGTGGTGCTGTGCACGCTGCTGGCCGTGCTGCGGAGCGGCGCCGACCACCCACCGCTCACATTCCTGTGGACCGTGCAGGAGGAGGTCGGACTGTGCGGGGCGCGGCACGTGTCGCTCGCCCAACTGGGCAAGCCGAAGCTGGCGTTCAACTTCGACGGCTCGTCGCCGACGAAGGTCACGATCGGCGCCACCGGCGGCTACCGCATGGCGGTTGAGATCCTCGGCATCCCCAGCCACGCGGGCAACGCCCCCGAGGAGGGCGTCAGCGCGATCAGCATCGCGGCCATCGCCATCGCCGACCTCACCCGTCGCGGCTGGCACGGCCGCATCCGCAAGAGCGGCCGCCAGGGGACCAGCAACGTGGGCGTCATCGCCGGCGGCCAGGCGACCAACGTCGTGACCGACCGGGTCGTGCTCCGCGCCGAGGCCCGCAGCCACGACCCCGAGTTCCGCCAGCAGATCGTCGCCGAGATGGAGAAGGCCTTCCACGCCGCGGCGGCAAAGGTCAAGAACACCGCCGGCCAGACAGGCCAGGTGAACATCAACGGTCAGCTCGACTACGAGTCGTTCCGCCTGCCCGCGTCGCACGAGTCGGTGCAGGCAGCGGTGGCCGCGGTTGAGGCGCTCGGGCTCGAGCCGGAGCTGGCGATCGCCAACGGCGGGCTCGACGCCAACTGGCTGACGCACCGCGGCCTGCCGACCGTTTCGTTTGGCTGCGGGCAGCGTGGCATCCACAAGCAGGGCGAGGAACTTGTGATCGACGAGTTCCAGACCGCGCGCCGCCTGGCGCTGCAGCTCACCGCCGCGGAGCCAACCGCATGAACGACGACGAGCACCTCTGCCTGTGCTTCCACGTCACCAAGCGGAAGGTGATCAACTACCTGCGTATCGAACGACCGCGCGCGGCGTCGCAGCTGGCGGAGTGCCACGGAGCGGGCACGGGGTGCGGCTGGTGCCGGCCGTTTTTGAAGAAGTTGTTCGAGGCGTCGCGCGAAGCGGCCGACGTCGAAGGCGTCGACCTGCCGAGCAGCGACGACTACGCCACGTCGCGCAGCGCGTACGTTAAGTCCGGCAAGGGCACGCCGCCGCCGAGCGCGTCGTAGTAAAGGCGCCAGCAGTGCCGCCGCGCATGGGTTTTCTTTTTGTTTTTTGAGAACCCGACCAACTGCCCTTGATCGATTCCCACGACCGGCGTATTCTCCCGCCCACACGTGACGCACGGGGCGCCAACAAACGTCGGCAGGATGCTGACAGACGCCGGTGCGACAAGAAGGACTTGACTCTCCAACGCCGAAAGCGGAGGACCAAACGGACGCAAGGAAGCGCCGCGAGCCATCCGGTTCACTGTACTCTCTTGCGTCCATCCCGATGAAACACGTGGAGTGGCCCGGCCGCAAGGCTGTCCCGCGAAGCGGTTCGCTCGGCATGGATGCCCGCAGCCGCCCCGAACACTCCCGACGCCCCGGCGCTGCTTTTGTCCCCCCTGAAGCAGTGAGCCACGCGTCCAATCGCTCCCGGAAAAGTTGCTACGTCCTCTGCCCCCCTGGGACGTGTGCTTTTCTGGGAGCTTTTTTTATGCGCCGCGTCGCCCGGCAATCCCCGCCGGGCGACGCCGTTGCGGCGTTTTGGCCGCGCGGCTAAACTCCCGACCCCAACCCACGACGGTCAAGGAAGACCAACCATGCCCCACTCCGCCGCGCGGCGCAGCAGCGCCGACCAGCCGAACCTCACCCACCACGAGCAGCTGCGCGCCGCCAAAGAGATCATGCGCCGCGAGGCAATCGCGCTGTGGCACGTCTCGAACCGGTTGGACCACTCCTTCACCGAAGCGGTCCGCCTGCTCCACGAAGCCCAGGGCGGCGTGATCGTCACCGGCATGGGCAAGGCCGGCATCATCGGTCAGAAGATCTCCGCGACCCTCGCCTCGACCGGCGCGCACGCGCACTTCGTCCACCCCGCCGAGGCGTTCCACGGCGACCTCGGCCGCTTCCACGACAACGACGTCGTGCTCGCGCTGTCGCAGTCGGGCGAGACCTCCGAGGTCACGCAGCTGCTGCCGAGCCTCCGCTCGCGCGGGCTGCCGATCATCGCCATGACCGCCTCGTCCGAGAGCACCCTGGGCCGCGCGGCCGAGGTCGTGCTCGAGCTCGGCAGGCTCGAGGAGGCCTGCTCGCTCGGCCTGGCGCCGAGCACCAGCACGACCGTAATGCTCGCGTTGGGCGACGCCCTGGCGCTCGTCCTCAGCAGCATGCGAGGCTTCCGCGAGGAGGACTTCGCCCGCTATCACCCGGGCGGGGCCCTGGGCCGCAAGCTGAGCAACGTCGAGGACGTGATGCGTCCGCTCAAGGAGTGCCGCGTCGCGCGGCTCGACCAGTCCGCCCGCGAGGTGCTGATCCAGTGCAGCCGCCCCGGCCGCCGCTCGGGCGCGATCATGCTGACCGACAACGCCGGCAAGCTAGCCGGGCTGTTCACCGATAGCGACCTGGCCCGGCTGTTCGAGCACGGCGCCGAATCCAAGCTCGACACGCCAATTGCCAAGCTGATGATCGCCAACCCGACGACTATCCGTGTCGGCCAGAAAACCACCGCCGCGGTCGAGCTGCTGGCCGCCCGCAAGTTCAGCGAGCTGCCGGTCGTCGACGCCGACGGCAAGCCGCTCGGCATGATCGACGTCACCGACGTCGTCGGCATGCGGCTGAGCAGTGAGAAGCCGAGTCAGCGCCCGGCGCCGGCCGCCAGCAACGTGAAGATCTTCCCGGGCGAAGACGTCTTCGCTGCCGGCTAGTGTTTTTGCCCGTGTCCTCATCAGCGAACCGCAGAGCAACCGCGGGCTAACGCCCCGCGGCTGACAAACTGGCCATGACGCTCTCCGACACCTGCCGACAAATCAAGCTGCTGCTCTCGGACGTCGACGGCGTGATGACCGACGGCTTGGTGATCTACGATTCCAACGGCGGCGAGCTGAAGAGCTTCAACATCCGCGACGGCCTCGGCATCCGGCTGTGGCAGCGCGCCGGCGGACGGTTTGGCGTTGTGACCGGGCGGGAGAGCCCCATGGTCACCCGCCGCTGCCAGGAACTCGACATCGAGATCGTTTGCCAGAACGCCGGCGACAAGCTGCCGGTGGTAGAGCGGATCGCAGCCGAACAAGACGTGATGCTGTCGGAAATCGCCTACATCGGCGACGACCTGCCCGACCTGCCGGTGATCAAGGCGGTCGGACTCGGGGTCGCGGTGGCGGACGCCGCCGAGGAGCTGCTGCACGCGGCCGACATGACCACCACCCTGCCGGGCGGCCGCGGCGCGATCCGCGAGCTAATCGAGGTGATCCTAAAGCAGAGGACCAAGCGCTAAGTTCCGTTGGGGAAACTGGCTTTTGCTCGGTTAAGAACATGATCCGATCGCTCGCGTATTTCGTCGTTGCAGCGTTGTCTGTCCTTCCGACCGTCGCGATTGGCTACATGCCCGTTTACGAGGTCCGCTTCGTTCCCCCGGATGAACACCCTCACGCCGACGAGCTGGAATTCTTCAAGCAAGATCTGATCGCCTCTTCCTTGCCTCTAACCCGTGACGCGATGCAATCACGGGCAGCGAGTTCCGCCGACGCCAAACCTTCCCTCTCATTCAAAAAAGAACTAATGGAGAAAGCATTCCCGCAAACGGCGGAGCTTTTCCGGCAGACGGAGGCTCAGAGGGGCATGGTGTTCAGCGGGCGGTTTTCCTCGTTAGCTCTAGCACCCTCTGGCTCTTAAGAAGCCTCAATGTTCGCCAAGCTCACCCGCAGCCTGATCGCCTTCGGCGTCGTGTTCGTCGCCTACCAGGCGTACGCGCTGATGCTGGCGCCGATGATCGACCCGCCGCGCACGACGCAGGTCGGCGGCAACGCCGGCGCGATCGTGACCGTCAGCCCGGTCGCCAAGTACCAGCAGCTGCTGTCGGCCTACTTCCCGGCGGGCCACTGGTCGCTGGCGGGCAAGCCGAAGGTGATCGAGAGCGGCCAGGTGATGATGATCGTGGACGACTACGTCCGCGACAACACCGGCCGGGTCAACCTGACGAAGTGCGCCGTGCTGGTCTTCCCGACTCCCCGCCGTCCGGGCGCCGCCGCGCCCCGCGACGCCGTCGTCATCGAGGCGCCCCAGGGAGCCAAGCTCCAGTTCGACCGCAACTTCAACCCCTCGCGGGGCAGCATCGGCAACCTGGTTCAGGGGCACCTGCCCGGCCAGATTACCATCCGCAGCGACATGCAGGACCCGGGCCCGGCCGACGACCTCGAGATCACGACCTCGGACTTGCAGATGAACGAGACCCGCATCGTCTCGCTGGGGGTGGTCTCCTTCCGGCTCGGCAAGAACCGCGGCGGCGGCGAGCACATGGAGATCTTCCTGCTCGAAGAGGAGTTCAAGAAGCCAGGCGCCAGCGGCTTCGGCTTCAATGGCGTCAAGTACCTCGAGATCCTTAAGAGCGTCCGGCTGGAACTGCAGGTTGACAAGCTCAACCTCAGCGAGGAAACCGTCGCCCACGCTACGCAACCACGCCGGGTCCAGCTCACCGCGGCCAGCGTCCCTACGCCCAAGAGCGGCGCCGGTGTGTGGGCCGGCGCGGGTCAGCAGCCCTCGGTGTACGCCGCGCCGCGGACCGCCACGCGGCAGCCGGTCGCCACGCCCTCGCCACCGCTTGAGGTGGTCTGCAAAGGCTCCTTCCAGCTCAACTTCTTGGACTTCACCGCCACGTTCAACAAGGACGTGCTGGCGACCCAGCTCAGCCTCACCGGGCAGAGCGACCAGCTCACCTGCGAGCAGCTTGCCATCCGCTTCTCCGACGAGTCGCTCTCGCCGCAGACCTCGCCCGACCTGGCCGAGGAGCAGCGGAGCGCACTTTCTGACCTGAAGCCAACGCTGCTCGAGGCGACCGGCGAACCGGTCAACATGAACTCACCCTCCCGCGGCGCCCGTGCCCGGGCGCGGCGACTGCGGATCGAGCTCGAGTCGCGCGACCTGACGCTCGACGGCGGATCTCCCTACCTGATGCAGGGGGGCAACGAGCTGCGGGCGCCGGTCATCCGGTACCGCCACCCCAGCAAGGACGACCCCGCGCCGATCGGCCGCTTGTGGTTAGCCGGCCCTGGTCAGATGCGGGTCGTGCCGAAGGCCGAGAACCCCCAGGAAGTCATCGAGGCCCACTGGAACGCGGTCCCCGGGATGGAGTTCCCCGTGCAGCTCAACCGCGAGAGCGGCCAGCCGGTGCTGATGGTCGAGGGCCGCCCGCAGATCATCAGCTCACGCGTCGGCCGGATCACGAGCGACCGGCTGCGGGTCGCGTTCCGTGAGGTCGCGCCCGACGGCAAGGAGGGCCCCGCGATCGAGGTCGGCAGCGGCGAGCGCCTAGCGCTAATGCCCGAGCGGATTAACGCCATCGGGGCGGTGCAGCTCGAGTCGCCCGAGCTCAGCGGCAAGACCAACGAGCTGGTGGTTTGGATCCGCCCAGAAGACAACTCACTCGAGCTATCGGCGCCCAACTCGGAAGCCGCTGGCTTTGCTGGCGGCGGGAGCGGCACAACCAGCGTCCGCACGCCGCAGAAGACCTACCACCTGGTCTCGCAGAAGATGCAGCTCGACCTGCTGCTGCAGGGCCGGCGCGCGAAGCCGGCCAACCTGATCTGCCAGGGCGCGGTCCGGTTTACCGAGGACGCGCCGCAGGGCTCGGCCCAGACGCCGCTGAGCGTCGAGGGCGCGCGGCTTAAGGTCAGCGACCTCGAGTCCGGCTCGATCAAGGTCCGCGTGGACGGAGCAGACAACCAGAACGACGCGGCCGCGCTCGCCGAGATCGTCGCCCAGGGGCTCACGCTCCAGGCCACCACCGTCAACCTCGACCAGGCCGCCAACCGCATGTGGGCCGACGGCGCGGGCAACGCCCGCGTCAGCGTCGATCGCGACTTGTTCGGGCAAACCACCAACGCCGCCCAAGCGCTCCACCTCAAGTGGCGTGGCGGACTGAACTTCGACGGGCGGGCGATCACCGTCAAACAGGATGTCCTGGGCGAGGGGCCGCACGACTGGGTCCGCTGCCAGCAGGTCACCGCCACGCTGTCGCGGCCGATCAACTTTGTCAACTCGCGGGGCAGCTCACGCAACATCGAGATCGCCAAGATCGAGTGCGAAGGCGGCGTGACCTTGGACCACCGCGCGGTCGACGCCGGAGGACAAACCTCGCACGAGCACGGCACGCTGGCCTCGCTCTCGATCGACCGCTCCACCGGCGACATCAGCGGGCAGGGCCCCGGCTGGATCCGCAGCGTGCGTCTCGAGAACGCCGGCGGCCCGCTGACGTTGTCGACTCCAGGCGCCGCGCCGGCCAAGCCGTCCGGCAAGGGGCTGCAGTTCCTGCGGGTCAAGTTCCTCCGCGGCGTCACCGGCAACATCCTGGAGGGCCGCCGCCAGGTCAGCTTCCACGGCAACGTCGAGTCGGTCTTTGGGCCGGTGCTCGAGTGGGAACAAGAGCTGCCGATGTTGCACCCGCGCGGGCTGCCACCAGACACCGGCACGCTGAAGTGCGATCAGCTAACTGTCAACGAAGACCCGCTGGCCCGCTTCACTGGTTCCGCCCAACCCACCGAAGGGCTCGGACCGATCGAGCTGCGCGCAACGGGCTCGGTCGAGATCCAAGGCGCGGCCAAGGACAAGGGCCAGTTCACCGCCTACGCCAAGTCGGCCAGTTACAGCAAGGCAAAGGAAGAGTTCATCCTCGAAGGCGACACCCAGTCTCCTGCCAAGCTCTACCAGCAGGACCAGCCCGGCGGCCAGCCGAAGGTATTCCAGGCCGGCGCGTTGCACTACTGGCGAAGGACGGGCAAGGTTGCGATCAACGACTTTAGCCACGGCAGCTCGGGGCCGCTCGACTCTGCCCAGCGGCCGGGCATGCCCCAGCGGCCTTCGGTGCGCTAGGCCGCACGCTGTATCACCCCTGCAAATAGTTATGGCAGGTGACATAACCGCGGTTGCGGCAGCAGTGCGCGCGCAAGGCTAATTTTCAGTGAAAACCCGCGCCGGATGATTGACGCCCGATGCCGCCGGGCTTACCGTGCGTAAAGAGTCAACAGGCGGCTCTGCCCTGACGATTGCCCCGGCGAATGGAACGCTCGGTGGCGGCAGCAACAGGCGGTTCCGAAACAGGCGGTTCCGATCGATTGACTCGAGCCCTGCTGAGGGCCCAACTCGGAACCTTCAAGATCATCTCAGGCAGCGACCAGGGCAAGCAAGCCGGTCGGCCTTACAACGCTAGCGATCGACGCCGAACGACTTCTATCGAAAGTCGCCTCCCGATCGGGAGCCAATCGCCAGACCTGGCGCCAGGTCTGGCCCCACTTAGCGACCAAGCTCTGAGACGTAACCGTGGTTTCGTTGTCGAGTGCGTGAGCTCTAGGCGCTGCCAAGAAACGACGCGTACTAGCAAGACAGCGTGCGGGAGAAAATACGAGAAGCGAACTGAAGGAGGCTGGACGAGCCCTCCGCCAACCGACGGGCGACACGACTGGGTTCCCCCAATCGATACTCGCTCCATGTACGACACCCTGGGTTAGGCATCTTTGATTCTTTGCCTGTCGTGTGGTTGGAGGGCTCGTCGAGCCTCCTTTGGTTTTGCGCTGGTGTGCTGGTGGGGTCCTTGGGGGTGAATTCGTTAACCGGCGGTTGGTTATTGCTACGCCGCCCGTTGTAGAGACGCTCGGAGACAGACGCCCTGGCGGGCGATGCTGGGTGCGGTCGCTTGATTGAGTACGGTAGCCGCCGATTGATTGTTTTCCTGACGCGAAGAAATTCTTTGCGGCTTCGCACGCCGTGGGCGTCCCCTACTGGCTGATGATCGAGCTGACCGTGGCGAATCCCTGGCCCCAGATCAGCTCGAGCGGCACCGCCGCGTAGACGCCGCGGGTGAAGACCTGCTCGACCACCTCGTCGACCACCTGGATCGGGTTCTTCGGCACCAGCACAATGTCCGAGTCGTTGAGCCAAATCTCGTCGGCTGGCGTCGGCCGGCGGCCGTACAGGGCGCCGCGGAGGTCGATCATGGTCGCCATCAGACGCCAGTCCGGGCCGCGGCGGAACACCACGACCTGCCGCAGGTTCGATCCGACCTGCCAGCCGCCGGCCAGCGCGATCGCCTGCATGGCGGTAGTCGGGCCCTCAAGCTCAAACCGCCCCGGCTGCGCAACCTCGCCCACCACGTAGATGAACCGCTGGGCCCGCTTCGACAAGTCGACCGTGACCGTCACGCCCGGGATGGTGTTGGCGTAGCGGGAGTCGATCTCGAGCTTCGCCTCGGCTAGAGTCAGGCCCTGGACGTAAACGCTGCCGAGCCCGGGCAGCTGGATCTTGCCGGCCGGGGTCACCACCGCCGACAGCTGGCGGCCGCCGTTGATGGCCCCGCGGGCGTCGACCGTCTCCAGCAGGTCCTCAAGCCGGGTGTTCACCTGGATCGGCGTGACCGTCATGGTCGGGGCGCGGTAGTACTTGGTGTAGCGCTCCTCGAGGTCTTCCTGCAACGCCTCGATGGTGCGACCCGCCGCGGGCACGCGGTTGACCAGCGGCAGCTTGATAGTGCCGTCGGGCTGGACGATCAGGTCGCGGTTGAGGGAGTCCTCGTTGGTGGTCGTGCCGGTCCCCGATGAGCCGGTGTTGCCGCCGGCGGTGAGCGACTCGACCCGCACGACGTCGCCGACCTGCAGCGTGTACGAGCCGGGCTGGATCTCACGCGTGCGGAGGAAGAATACCGACAGCGTGTCGTCGACCCGCAGTCGGTACTCGGGCACGTGTGCAGTCCGCGCGTGGCCGACATACTCTCCCTGGGCGTACGACTGCCACGGGGTGCAGCAGCTGCGGGCGTCCCATCCGACCTCGTATTGGCAGCCGCCGCGGGCGCTGTCGACCGCCCAGATGGAGTGCGGCGCCGCCGGGCCCAGGCTCTGGCACAGCCGCACCGGCTGGGCCCTGCCCGCAACAGCACGGTACTCGGCCGTCACGGGCGCTGTCGAACGACTCTGCTCTGGCTTTGACGCCGCCGCGGACTTGTGCTGCTCGGCGGCCTTCGGCGAAGCCATCGGGCGTAGCAGCACAACCAGCGTGACGGCGATCATGCCCGCGAGAGCGGGGGTGCGGAGGCGATTGAGGGGCATCGTAGCGCTTCGTCCGGTGCGTTAACGGAAGGTAGTCTGGCTGCGGACCGGCGTCGCCGTGCGGTTGGTTGGCGCCTGCGGGGCGGGGCCCTGCGCGGCCGGAACGGGCGTCGGTGGGGCGGTGGCCGTGTCGGGCGAGCCGACCCAGATCCGCCTAGCGAACCGCTTCACGCCGCCGAGCGGCGAGGACGACGGCTGCTCGGCGGCCGGTTGCTGGGGACTCGGCAGCGAGGCGACCGCCGGCTGGGGCGGGGCGCCGGCCGGCGAGGACTGCCGCGCCAGCTGGTCGGGGGCGACCCACTGGACGCCCTGCTCGCGGCTGAACGCGCCGTCAGTTCGTTCGGCCATCGCGAGCCGCTCGGCCTGCTGACTGGTCTCGGCGGCGAGGCGGTTCTGGCCGAGCTTGTGCTGCACGTGGGCCAAGTTGCGGTAGACGGTCGAGCCGCCACCGCTGGTGATTGATTGCTGCAACGCGACCGCGGCCTTGTCGTAGCGGCCGACCTTCGCCAACCCGACGCCCAGCTCGTTGGCGGCCATGTGGTTGCCGTTGTGGGCGGTGAGCGCGGCACGGTGCATCGCGAGCGAGAGCTGCCGCTCGGCGGGGGACTTCTCGACCTCGGCCAGCCGGTCGTAGGTCTTGCCGAGGCCGTACAGCGCCATCGAGCCGGCCTGCTCGCCCGCCACGGAGGCGGCCAGCTTCTGCTCGGCGAAGCGGTAGTAGAGAGCGGCTGCCTCTTGCGGCAGGGTCCACTCGGCCCGGCGGTGGTTGCGCAGCATCGGGGTCTGGTGCGAGGCCGCGACCTCGGCGACCGTCAGCTCCTTGCTCACGGCTCCGCCGGGCAGGAAGTCCTGGGCCTCGTCAAGCGCAACCAGGCCCTCGTCGAGCGCGCGGCTGAACCGGTCGGTCGAGCCGTCGGCGTCCCGCGCCAGGGCGATCACACGCATGGCGTCGACAAACCGCTCGCGGGCGGCGTACAGCGCGCCGTGCCGCCCCAACGCGAAGGCGGCCTGCACCTCGGGGGCGACGCGTTGACTGATGTCGCCGGCGGCCGGGGTGTAGGTCAGCAGCTCGTCGCGGGGGATGTCGGCGGCGAACGCGGCCAGGTCGTCCTCGTAGAAGTCGCGGGGCGCCAGCGGGGTGATGTCGGCCGCGGGCGCGGGCGGCTCCGTGGCCGGCTGAGCCGCCTCGGCGACGCGCGGACCAGTCGGCGCGAAGTACGGGTTCTCGATCTCCTCGGGCGCCGGCGTCGGCTGCTCGACCAGCACCGACTGCTCGTCTGTGGCGAGGTCGTCCGGCGCGAGGAGCGTCGGCGCGAAGGCCTCGCCGCCCAGGCCGTGGGTGTTGTACTCGTCGGTGTCCGGCAGCCACGGGGCCGCGTCGGGCGCCGCTGGCTCGAATGGGTCGGTCGCCGGGGCCGCCAGCGTCGGGGCCGCCAGCAACGGAGCCGCCAGCAGTGGGGCGCCAAGCGGCTCCACGGCGACGCCGCTCGAGGCGACCGGCGGCAGCAGGGTCACGGTCGGCAGCGTTGAAACGAAGGACCGTGACGCTGGGGCGGCGGCTTCCCAACTGGGGTCCCAAACAACCTCGGGCGGGGTCGCCGGGGCGCCGAACTCCGCCTCGTCAGCGGCGGCCGCCGACAACCGGACCTCGCGGTCGCGGTAAGCCCAAACCAGCGCTGCTCCGCAGAGCAACGCGGTGGCGAACAACACGAAGTTGCTGGGCTGGCGTTCGTTTGGGCCGGCGTCCATAGCTTCCTTACAGTCGACTGCAACATCCCTGAAGCGGCGCAGAGCGACAGCCACGCGACCGATCTCTCTGCACAGAAAGCAATTCGACGCGCCCGCACCAAGACAACCAACAAAAGCGTCGTGATCGCGCCCCCCGAGGGTGGGCCGCACCGGCGCATCCGTCACAGTCGGACGCAGACTGCCAGCCCGCCGGCCCCGGCGCCAGCAATGCTAGCGGCCGTTCTGCCGCAAGCGGAGCTACTCAAACAGCCGCCGCTGGGCGTCGGGCGCAAGTGGCTGGGCGTCGTACCCCAGGGCCCGGAGTTGCTCGTCGAAGCCGGGCGGGCCGTGGGTGGTGGCGACCCGTCGCGGGCGGACCAGCCGCACCAGCTCGACCAGCTCGTCAAAGTCCGCGTGGTCCGACAGCGGCAACGCGTGGTCGACCTTCAGCCGGAAGCGGGCGCCGGGGTCAATCGCCCAGCCGGTCAGCGTGATCGTCTCGACGTCGCCCATGCCGGCCAGGCGGAACGCGGGCATGGTCCGCGGCAGGGTCACGACCACGTGGCCGGCCAGGGCGGACCCGTGGTAGGCTCCAACCTCCGCCCCCTCGCGGCCGAGCGCCACGCCGCACCGCTCGTACACGCGGCTCACCTCGTAGATCGAGGGGTGCTGCAGCACCGGCAGGCCGTGCGACGTGAGCATCGCGGTCACCTCCTGCGACTTGCCGAGCTGGTACGCGTGCACGACCGGCGTCTTGCCGTCGGCCAGGATCCGACGGACCAGCGCGATGAACTCGCCGATCACCTCCGCGCGGGGCGGCATCCGCCGCTTGGGGTTGCCGAAGGTGGTCTCCATGACCAGCAGGTCGGCCTCGGGCGGCTGGGCCCGCTGCGCCGTGAGCGACTCGCCCAGCTTGAAGTCCCCCGTGTACAGCAGACGCTGCCCGTCGACCACCGCCAGCAGCATCGCCGAGCCCAGGCAGTGCCCGGCCGGCAGGGCGGTGAGCTTGGCGCCCTGGTAGTCGAGCGGCTCGCCGTACGGCATCTCGATCACGCGCCGGGACGCCCCCAGCCGGTGCCGGTACAACGCCGCGGTGGCCGGCGTGCAGAGGGCCAGCTCGTGCCGGGCGATGTGGTCCGCGTGCGCGTGCGACACAAACGCCCGCGGCTGCCGCCGGGGGATGTCGATCGCCAGCCGCGGCCGGGTGAGCATCAGTCCGTTTTCGTAGTGGAACAACGCAGCAGATTCCGGTTTTTGGGTTCGATCTCAGTGGTCGCCATCAGCAGGTTCGCCAACCAGTAGCCGGCGGGCTACGCCTCGCTGATTGCCACCGGAAGGGTTTTGTCCACCGGGTTTTGTCCGCCACCCGTCTCAGCGTCACAGGGAACGCTCAGCTAACGTTGCGATTTGACACGGCTATAGCAGCCTCAAACACGCCGCCCGCTGCTGACCCGCTAGCCGGGTATTGTCCGATTTAACGCGCGGAGGGGACAAAACCCCCGCGCGCGATTCCGCTGGAATAGGGCCCCCACGCGGCGGACCGGTCTACCGTGCGCGCAGCAGCCTCCGCAAACTGCCCGCTTCCGCCGGCAGCTGTTTCCCTCCGGCACACGCCCAAGTTGCTCTGGCGCACCCTCTATTGGACCGCGCTCGGCGGTTAGTATCTACAACGAAATGGGAGAACACCCCGATTCGCCCTGCCTGCTGCCGCCGCTGTGCCTGCCTGCTGCCGCCGCTGTGTCCAAAGAGCCGAAACGCTATCATAGCCGGTTCGCCTCGAGCTCCCGGGGGACGTTCAACCCGGAGCCGCGCCCCGGAACCCGGATTGCAGACGTGCCGCTACTCGACCTGATCCTGCTGGCCATCGTTCAGGGCCTGACCGAATTCCTGCCCGTAAGTTCCTCGGGTCACCTGGTGGTCACCAACGCGATCCTCCAAGCGCTGGGCGGCGAGCAGGTCAACTTCGACGAGATGCTCGAGGTCAACATCGTGCTGCACGTCGGCACACTGCTGGCCGTGGTGGTGTTCTACTGGAAAGAGCTCGTTCGGATGCTCGGCACCGACCGCCGCGTGGCGCTGCTGCTGATTGTCGGCACCATCCCGGCGGCGGTGATCGGCTTCCCCCTCAAGCACTACGCCGAGGAGACCCTCAACAGCCCGCTCTTGGCCGGGCTGATGTTCCCGGTCACCGCGGCGATCCTCTACTTCGGCAGCCGACAACGCCAGGACGACGGCGGCGACGACTACCAGAACCTCTCCTTCGGCCGCGTGCTCGGCATCGGCGCCATGCAGGCGCTGGCGCTCTTGCCCGGCATCTCGCGGAGCGGGTCGACCATCGCCGGCGGGCTGCTGGCGGGCCTCAGCCGCCAGGCGGCCGGAACGTTCGCGTTCCTGTTGGCCGTGCCGGCGATCGGCGGGCCGGGTGCGATTGAGGTCGTGAAGCTGATCAAGCGGTCGGGCGAAGAGGCCGGCGTCCGCGCGGTGGCGCCGCTCGACCTGACCATCGCGGCGGTGGTGTCGTTTGTGGTTGGTTACCTGGCCCTGTGGCAGCTGCTGCGGTTCGTGCGGCAGGGCAAGCTGGCGATGTTCTGCTGGTACCTCGTGCCGCTGGGCGTCGTCGTGACCGCCTGGCAGCTGTGGCTCCGCACGGCGGGCTAAGCGAAGCCAACGGCAGGCTCTGCGAGCCGGTTTCTGTTCGCAAACGCGCAGCGGGTCGCTTATCCTAGAGGCTCCTGATAGGCAGTCTCCTAGGCCCACAGCAGGCGACGCGGCGTGTTCTTCTTTTTCCCGGTATCCACCGACGCCCCGGTCTACCATTGGCCGTTTGCGACGGTTGGCTTGATTGCCGCCAACATCCTCATCTTCGTCGCGTCGGTGGCGGGCGCGCTGCCCAATGGCGGCGAGGAATGGATGCTGCTCTACGGCGAAATCAATCCGCTGCAGTGGCTCACCTCGGCGTTCATGCACGCCGGCATCGGGCACCTGCTGGGGAACATGGTGTTCCTGTGGGTCTTCGGGTTGGTGGTTGAGGGGAAGATCGGATCGCTCCGCTTCCTCGCCTGCTACCTAGGCATCGCGGTCCTCGAATCGGCGGCCGAGCAGGCGTTGTTCCTCAACTATCAGGGGTCCGTTCCCGGATCGCTGGGCGCCTCGACCGCGATCTACGGCATCATGGCCATGGCGCTCGTGTGGTCGCCCGTCAACGAGATTCAGTTCTACTATTTCTGCTGGTTCTTCTACTTCGTTTCCGCCGGTACGTTCGAGGCGGCAATCTACCTGGTCTGCCTCGGTTACGTCGGCTTGGACATCCTCTACCTAATCCTTTACCACGCGTTGGGCCCCGCCGTCGGATCGGCGTCGGGTTGGTTGCACCTGGCCGGTTTTGCGATTGGCTTCCCGTTGGCGATCGCGATGCTCAAGACCAAGGCCGTGGATTGCGAGGGCTGGGACATGCTGCACGCCTGGAACGGCGACACGCCTTCCGCAGCCAAGGAGGAGGCAAAGAACCTCAAGCTCTTGGAAAAACGCCGCGCGAAGCAGCAAGAGCACAAGGCCCAACTAGCGGTCGACGCCCACGAGCAGCTGGCCCTCTACCTCCAGAACGCCAACGGCCTGGCCGCGCTCAAGCTGCTCGAGAAGCTCAAGGCCGACCACGAGCTCGACGTCGAGCTCACCGAGCCCGAGCTGGTCCGGCTGATCCCGCTGCTGCACCAGGCCGGCAAGTACCGCGAGTCGGCCGCCTACATGGCCCGGCTGATCGAGCTCCGCGGCGACCAGACCGCCGACCCGGTGCGGCTGAAGCTCGCCCAGATCTGCGTGGTCGAGCTCGGCAAGCCGGCCCGGGCGATGGACCTGCTGCACGCCATCGACGCCAAGGCGCTGCCGGCCGAGCACCTGAAGCTCGCCAAGAAGATCGCCGCCAAGGCCCGCGTGCTGCAGCAAGAGGGCGAGCTCGAACTCGACGACGGCGTTTGGTGAGTGGCGTTTGGTGAAAACACTCCCTCCCCCTCCGGGGGAGGGCCGGGGTGGGGGTGACGTGGGTACCCGGGTTCCTCTCAAGGGAAGCCGACTACCGGGGCGCCCCCGGAGAGGGAGGGAAACCCTTTAGTCCTCTGCCTTCAGCCGCCCGACGGTCGACTGGAAGTACTTCTTGCGACGCACCTCGTTGTCCTGGCTGGCGGCCGACTGCCGCTCGTTGAGGTCGTGCAGGTTCGCGACACACAGCCGGCAGCCGACAGTCTCGAGGTGGAACCGCACGTAGTCGGCGTGCCCGCGAGAGAGCACCCCCAACGCGTAGCTGCCGAGCTGCTCACGGCTGGGGCAGGTCAGCCGCCGCCGCCGCCACACCGCGCCCAGCGAGTGCACGCCGGCGTCCCGCCGGGCGTTGAGTTCAACCAGCCGCTCGGCCAGCGTCGGGTCGTCGCGCAGGGACTGCTCGATCGCCTGCATCCGCTCCGCGGGCAGGGCCTCGTCGAGGTACGCTTCGAGTTCGGCGGCGGTGTGCATGGTGGGGGTGGCTGGTAGGTGGTGGCTAGTAGCTACAGAAGATTTCGCCTCAACTCCCCCTCCCTCGCAGGGAGGGGCTAGGGGAGGGTGAAAGGTCTCAACCCCGGGTTGGCATGTTCAGCGTGTGAGTTTCAAAGGACAGGCCAGAGGACAGGTGAATTCAACCAACTTTGCGGCGGGTGACCCGCCCCCAGTCCCTCCCTCGCAGGGAGGGGGGAACTTGCGGGCGTAGCTTAGCTGCCGCCCAGCGTCCCTCAACCACCGCCTACTCCTCGTACAGCTCCGGGAAGATGTCTTCGCTGAGCTGCTGCTTGCGGACCTGCGAGCGGATTCGGGCAAGGAAGTCGTACTTGAAGTTGGCGACCTGCTGCTCGCTCAGCGTCAGCTCCTCGGCGACCTGCTTGTTGCCCCAGCCGCGGGTGAACAGCAGCTCCATCACCATAATCTTCTGGTAGTCGTCCTTCTCGCACCAGCGCTCGAACTGGTCCTCGAGCGCCTCGGCCAGCGCCTGCTCCTCGAGGCCCTTGCGCTCGCCGCTGCGGGCGATGCTGCTCGCGCCGCGGGCCCCGCCGGGCAGGTCCCACGCCTCGCCATCGGAGCCGTCGGTCGAGCTGAGCGGCAGGGCAGGGCGGCGCCCCTCGCGGCGGAGGTAGTCGGTCAGCTTGTGGGCGGCGATCGAGAACAGGTAGCCCTCGAGCGGGCGGCGGGCGTCGTAGTTGGGCAGGCTAGTCAGGAAGCCGATGAAGGTCTCCTGCACGACGTCCTCGCTGGCGGCGCGGCGCCGCAGGCGGCTCTCGACGAACGCCAGCAGCCGGCCCTCGTACTCGCCGATCAGCCGGTTCCAGGCGTCGGGCTTGCCGAGGCGGATCTGTTCGATCAGCAGGGCGTCGGGGTTGGTCGCTTCGGGCATATCGGGGATTGGGTTCGCCGGGACCGGCCACTAGATGACAATGCCCATGGCTTCGAGGACAACGGCCAGTAGTAACACCCCGATTATCGCTGCCGGCACGCCGATAAACAACCGCTTGGTGTAGTAGCCCTTGGTCGCCTCGTCGAGCTTCAAGAGGCCGAACACGCCCCCCAGTAGCAGCAGGACCGCCCCCGTGAGCAGCGTGAGCCCGTTTACTAGATCCCCCCGCCGCCACACCTTGTAGGCGTGGTCGAGCTGGTCAGAAAAGTCCTGGTCGAACTCCAGCCGCAGGTACAGCACCTTCATGTCCTGGCCCGCCCCCGGGGAGTAGACCGATTCGACATGCTGGTCGACAGCGATATCGCGGAGCAGCGTTCCCTCGGAAAAGCCTAGGAGCCGCAGCAACTCTGGCGAAGGCTGGCGTGGCAGACGACGCCCGGCGAACTCGCACGCACTCTCCATCAGCGGCTTGCTAACCTTGTCGAAGCACTCATCGACCGTCGCGTAGGGTCCAACCTCAATGACGCGGCGGTACACCTCGCCGATCCGCGGCGGGGTGTTGGTGACCCAGTCCGGCAGGGCCGCGGGCGCGGCGTCGGCTGCCGGCGCGGGCGCCGCGTCCGCCAGCGCGGGCTGCTTGACGCCAGCCTCCCCGTCCGCGGCGGGGTCGTCGCTGCTTGTTTCGGCGGTGGGCGCCTCGTCGGCGACGTTGTCCGCCGAGCTGCCCGCGTCGGCCGCGTGCTGCTCCCTGGCGTGGACCAGCGCCTGGTGCAGCTTGTCGCCGACGACATCGGCCTGGAAGCCTCCGCTCATACTGATCTCGCCGGAACCATAGTTGATCTTCAGGTTCTTGCCATCGGATAGCCAGATCTTCTTGATCTCGCTGATCGCGTTGTCGATGTCGATCTGTTCGTTGTAGGTCAGCTCGCGGCCGTTGACGACAACGGTGTACGACTGCGGCGGCGCCGAAGCCCCCTCCTCCTCAAGCCGGATCCGCGGCCTGGTGATCTCGTCCCACGCCTCGCCGGCGGTCAGTGGGGGAGCTGCCTCGTTGCTGACGACCGCCGCGGGTCGCGACGTGCTGGGCGTGCTGAGGGACAGATAGTTCATCACGACGATCAGCACCATCAGCCCCAGCCCGGCAAGCCCCAGCCACCCGGTCGCCGTAAGGCCGCGGTCGCGGTTGAGCAGCTTCATTACGGCAAACAAGATCAAAGCCACGACGGCGACACCGGCCCACGACATCCGGATACTAACCTGATCCGGGACCCGGATGCTTACCTGAGCCGGGTTGGGCGCCATGGTGTGGCCCTCTTCGTGCCAGTGGACGTCGTGGTTCTGGCCGCGCATCTCGGCAGATACCGCGTGCGTCTGGCTGACGGCTTGCGCGTGGCGGGCCGCTGCGTCGTTTTGCATCGCAAGCCGCCACGCGACTACCCCGCCTCCTACAAACAGGATAACCGCCAACAAGACCGCTCCGATCGGACGGGTCTGCTTGTTGAAAAACAGCCCCGCCAACAGGCTCACGCCGAAGAAGACCAGGCCCGCAAGCACTAGGAGGGCTAACAAACTGACACCAGCAACCGCCATGGGATTCGCCACCAAGGGGAACTCGTTTGGACCGACTCGCATCGCAGGCGACCACTCGCCGACGGCGGGTTATTCGCCGCGGGCGAGCCGATCTTGGGGCGGCTAAACCGCGGTTTGCGCCCGCGCCATCTCCGCCCGCTTGCTGGGCGGCAGCCACGGGCTCGCCAGCATGGTCGACGCGGCGATCACGCCCGCCACCAGCATGCCGGCCGGCTGTGGGTACCACCAGACGAAGTGCAGCAGCCACGCAGCGGTCACCAGGCCGGCAACCGCCCCCAGGCTGAGCCGCTTGCGGCGCGTCGACTCGGCCAACCGCCACCAGCGTGGGATCGCCATCAGCAGGGCGAAGTACGCCATCGACACCGCCGCACCGGGGGCGACCAGCCCGCGGTCCCAGCCTGATCGGAGTTCGCGGTGGCCCGCGAACGCGCCGTCCATCAGGTTCTTGTTCGGGGCGGGGCCGAAGTCGTGCACCGCCGGCAGCTCCAGCGACATGCCGTCGCCGAGCCCGAAGGCCACGAGGCCCACCAGCGCGCCCAGGCCGAGCAGGATCGCCCGCATCGGCGCCTGGTCCTCGGCGCGGGCCTCGGTCAGGGAGTTGGTCAACAACACGCTCCAGCAGCCGAGCGTCGTGACAATGGACATCCACAGGTGCAGCGCCTGCCAGTCGCTTTGGTCCTGCCCGCTGAGCATCCAGGTCACAGCGCCGGCCGAGGCCAACAGGCACAGCGCGCCCGAGGCCAGCATCGCGCCGATCAATTGGGTGACGCGGCCGCGGGTCGGCTGCCGCCGGATCTGCTCGTGGGCAATCTCTTTCCAGGGCCGCGGGCGGGGTCGGTGCACGACCATCTTGGCCCCGGCCTGCTGCTGGCCCGGGGAAAAACCCTGCGGCGCGGCCGCCGCGCGGCGCGCCTGATGGGCCCGCACGCCCGGCTTGAGCATGATCGTCCACACGACGTAGTACACCGCGTAGAAGACCGCTAGCATGATGGTCAGCGGCGCCCAGATGGTGAGCGTGCTGATCAGCGTCATGATGCCAACCACGATCAGCAGCCCCTGCACCAGCGGGGGCATGTTGGCGTCGTGCCAGCCGGCCTTGGCCTTGGTAAAGACGTCGCGGAAGGCGGCGTACATCGGCTCCTCGACCGCCGGTCGGCGCGGGCCGCCGGTGCCGCCCGGCGTGGGGTCGTCGTCGTAGCCGGCGTACCGCTCGGCGCGCGGCCGCGGATCGGGGTCACGCGGGCGGCGTGCCTGGTGGGCGTCGCGGTTGGGCGCCGGACCGGCCGCCTGGGCGGACGACGTGTGCTGCGCGCCGTGCGGCGCCGACGACGGCAGCATCGCCACCAGCTCGTGGACGCTGCTCAGCCGCACGTCGGGGTCCTTGGCGAGCGCCCGGCGGACGATCTCGCGGTACGGCTCGTCGATGGCTTCAAGATTGGGCTCGGCGGTCAGGTGCTTCATCAGCACCTCGCCGACGCTCTCGCCCTCAAACGGCACGTGGCCGGTGAGCATCTCGTACAGCATCACGCCGAGGGCGTAGGCGTCGATCTCGCGGCCGTAGCGGCCGTTGGCGATCTCGGGCGCCATGTAGTGCACCGTGCCGACACTCTCGGTCTGGCCGCTGCGGCGGCTGCACGAGATGAACTTCGACAGCCCGTAGTCGCCAATCTTGACCACGCCCGGCTCGCCCATCGACGCGCTGGCCGTGTCGAGGAAGATGTTGCCCGGCTTGAGGTCGCGGTGGACGATGCCGTGGTCATGCAGGTAGCCGACGCCGGCGGCGATGCCGCGCAGCCACCAGCCGACCTCCGCGGCCGGCATCCCATTGGGGTGGGCCTCGATGGCGTCCTCCAGCGACTGCCCGCTGACATACTCCATCACGACCCACTGGTCGTCGAGGTCGTCGGTGCGGATGTCGTACAGGTCGACCAGGTTCTGGTGCTTGAGGTTCAGGCAGTGCCGCACGCCCCGCAGCTCGACGTCCAGGTTGCGTCGGATCAGCTTCAGCGCGACCTCTTTGCCTGCGTCGCTGGCGGCGAAGTACACCTCGCCGAACCCGCCGCGACCGACGCCGCGCTTGATCGTGAACCCGTCCAGCGGTTTCGAGCCGCTCGGGTAGAGGAACTTCTCCGGCGGTCGGGCAGGGGGCCCGTCGCCCTGCGGGTCGGCTCCCAACGGGTCGGCGCCGCCCGGACCTTCACCACCCCGCCCGCCGCTAGACCCAGAGAGGGCGGCTTGACCGGGATCAGACATCGGCAGGTTCATAATAGGGGGCCGGTTAGGGGAGTGTTCGACGTTTTCGGGGAAGGGTTCGTCCTATCGATTCGGGGCGCCCCGCGGCGGCTGCGCCGCGGTTCCCCTTTAGACTTGTTCGACGCTGACAGAAAAATCTTGCCCCTCGAGTCGGGTTGTCTCGCCGAGCGTCACCGGGCCTTCGATCTGCCGACCGTCGACCGTCAGCGGGCCGCGGGTGCGGCAGCACAGCTCGCCGTCCTGCCGGTAAATAATCAGCTCGTCCGCCCACGGCCGGCAACGCACGTGGCTGTGGCGCGCCGGGCCCATCACGCAGCTTTCCGCCATCAGCAGCACCGCGTCGGCCGAGGGGGTCGTCTTGTGCCCGCTCTCGATAACCAGCCGCGCCGTGGCGCTGAGCGCGTGGGGCTTGGTAAACCGGATCCGCACGCCGTCGCCGAGCTGGATCAAGTGTTCGGCGTCCAGCACCACGGGGCCGCTCAGCAGCTCCCCGTCTAGTTTAGTCGATCCGATCGGCTCGAGCACGTAAGACCCGCTCTCGCGACGCAGGATCGCGTGCCGCCGGGAAATATCGGCCAGAATCGGCAGATCGGGGCTCGCCCCCCCCGCCGGCTGGCCAATCACGATCTGGTCGTCCAGGCAAACCAGGAAGCCCCCGACAGCGTCCACCCACAGCATCCGGCGGTCGGCGGGGGGCTTGCCCACAGAGGTATCTTCCTTGGTCGGCGAGGGTGCGTGAGTGGTCTCACGGATTGCCCTCGCCAGCCGACGCGCCTCCGACCGGCCGTGGCGGCCCGGCTCGTGGGGAACGGACTCTCCGTGGCTGTTCATCCTGCCAGATTCCCCAGCGGTACGCAAAGGCTTGTAGGGCCGCGTCGCGTCGAGCTCCAGCTCGCGCCATGCGCGGCGGCGCAGCCGCACCGCCTCGCCGTCCCGCGGGGCCGCCGCCAGCACGGCGTCGGCGTTGCGGAGCACGGCCGACCAGTCCCGCTGCGTGGCCGCGGCGCTGAGCTCCTGGGCGGCCGCCCGGTGCCGTGCGGCCCGCTCGCTAATAGCGGACGCCGCCTGCTCGACCACCGGACGCAGCTGCTGCGGCAGCAAACTGGTCGTGTCGCCGCAGAGCACCGCGACGCAGCGTTGGAGCTTGTCGGTTGCGCGGGTCGAGTCGCCACAGTCGGCGTGCTCGAGCGCTTCGGACCAGCAGCGGGCAATCTCGGTCAGCAACCGCAGGGCCGGCGTGTCGACTCCGCGGCGCTTGCCGCGACGCAGCAGCTGCAGCGCGGAGTCGGGCGCGTACGCCGCGAGCCGCTCGGTCGCCTGCTGCTCGACCCGCTGGGCGTAGTCGAGGCGGATGGCGTCCGCCTGGGCGCGGTGGGCGCCAAGCTGATCGATGGCCGCCAGGTCGGCGAAGCCGGCGCAGCTCTGGCCCCACTCGATCCGCTGGGCCGCCCGCTCGGCGTACTTCTTCGCCAACCCGTCGGCGAGCCTTTTGGCGGGGAGAAAACCCTGCAGCTGGGGATCGTTCAGCGCGGTGAGCGCCTCTTCGAGCCGCCCGGCCACAAGCGCCCGCCGTGCCTCAACCAGTTTCAGACGCCACTGGAGCATGGGACCGACGTTTCCAGGTACAAAAAGGGCATGAAAAAGAGAGCCGGGGCGTCCGCCCCGGCTCTCAGACCAATCACATTCGCTGCTACTCGAGCTCGATGCTGGCGGTCAGCACGCGGGACTCGGGCTTGGCCGGCTGCTGGTCGCCAAAGTAGGCGGCGACCTGCTCGCTCACGTCCTGCGAGTCGGCGGCGTCCAGCGGGATCTCGGCCGCGTAGTTGGTGTCCGCGTTGGCCAGCTTGGCCGCCACGTCCAGCCGGGTGCGGATGTCGGTGATCAGCTCCTTGGCGCGGGCCAGCTGGCTGTCGTCGAACACTACATCACTCGAGGCCTGGGCGACCTCCACCAGCTTGCGCTTCGCCTGCAGGTTGGTGATGTCAGTCTCCAGCTTCTGCTGGGCGCTGATCATCGCGGTCAGCTTCTGCCGCGCGGCGTCCAGGTTCTTGGCCCGGGCGTCCCGCATGCTGGTGAGGTGGGCGAGGGTCTCGTCGCTCACCTTGTGGCGCTCGAACCGGCGGCACAGGTCGGCCTTCACCTCTTCGCGGCTGTAGCTGCGGCTGGCGTAGCTGAACACATTGCCGCCGTCCTGCAGGTCGGACTGCAGACGCATGATCTCGGACTTGCTCTTCTCGGCAGTCTCCTCCGACGCGGCGATCCGCTCGTTGAGCTGATCCAGCTCAATCTCTTCCTTCGCGATCACGTGCATCGAGTTGCGAATCTCTGGGGTCAGGTCGGCAACCATGTTGCTCGCCCGCTCGATCTGGAACTCGATCGGCACACTCTGTTCGACGCTGCTCGTGACGCCGCGGTAGGCGGTCTTCATGTAGCTGGCCGCGTTGGTCCCAAACAGCAACCCGCCGGCCAGGCACGCTCCCAAACCGGTGACAATGACTTTTTTCAACATGGCTCGCTCGCTCCGAAAACGGGGGGCGCCGCCAACGCTAGGGCAGGGCGACGCGGAAAACGTGAGATCCTGGGTCGACCAGCCGGGTGATTGCCGACGGTCTAGTGAGGAATTCGCCGCTCCTGACGCCATCTTGGAAAAGTACAAAGTTTTTTTGCCCCTCGCCCGAAGAGCCCCGCTTGGCCACCCTGCCGGCGCCGCCCCCATCGACCCAAACTGCTACCCTGATGGCACTTGCGACGCGGCCGGGGTGCCCGCCGCTAGGCCGATGGAGTAGATTGAAGGGAACCCCGCGGTGTGCCGTCTCGTACGGGATGGGTCGCCGCCGCTCGAGACCCCTGGATACCGCTATGCCTACCCGCCTGCCCGCTTTCCAAATCCCCGCTGCCCGGGCCACCGCTGCCCAGAGCCTAGGAGCCTGCCTGCTCGCCCTCGGCCTGGGCTGCACCCCCGTCGAGCCGGCCGCCCAGATCGACGTCGACGCCGCCCGCCAGGAGCTCGTGCTGACCGAAGAGCCAGCCGACCCCCAGACGGCCCTCGACCTGAGCGAGCGCGAGGGGGGCTTCGACGAGGGCGACGTCGTGCTGGTCGGCCAGGTCGGTGGCATGCCCAACCCGTGGGGCGACGCCGAGTCCGAGTTCCCCTGGCGCGCCGGCGAGGCCTCGTTCTTCATCGTCGACCCGTCGACCGTCGCCGAGTTTTCCGGGCACGAGCACGACGCAACCGAGGACCACTCCGACTGCGTCTTCTGCCAGAAGCGGGCCGCCGACAGCGTGCACTCGGTGGCCGCCGTCACGTTCAACGGGCCCGACGGCAAGCCGCTGCCGGTCGACGCCCGCAAGCTGTTCCAGATCGACGCCGACGACATCGTCGTGGTGAAGGGGTTCGCAAAACGCATCGGTGGCGACCTGCTCGTGGTGGACGCCAAGGGTCTGTACGTCCGAAGATAGTCCAACACGCCTGCCCGGCGTCGCTGTTCCCGTCCGCATGACAAGGAGGTCATGATGCTTGCGTTGCTGATGCTGCTAGCGGTCGCCGCTCCCCAGTCGAACGCCGCCCCGCCGGCCCAATCGCAGCCGCAGACCCAAACGGCGAACAAGCCGCTGCCGCCCGGCGTCGTGCAGGTGCAGCTCGACTCGCTGCACTGCCCGAGCTGCGCGAAGCAGATCGCCCGCAACCTCTACAAGACCCCCGGCGTGATGCGTGTCCGCACGGACATGAAGAAGGACCAGGTCTGGATCACCGCGCAGCCCAAGAAGCAGCTCGACCTGGCCCAGGTCTGGCAGGCGACCAAGATCAAGGACGCCGCGCCCGTCACGCTGCGGATCGGCGACCGGGTGTTCGCGGCGAAGGACTTCGAGAAGGCGGCCGAGACAGCGGCCCGATCAACGCCCGCGGCGCAACGCTAGAGCGACCGGTAGGCCTCCAGCGTTTGGTCGAGCATCCGCGTGTTGAGAAAGTGTTGCTGCCCACGCCGATAGGCCGCCGCGCGCAGCGAGTCCAGCGCGGCCGGGTTCTTAGCGTACTCGCACAGCAGCTCACCGAGCGCAACGGCGTCGCCCGCCGGGTACAGGCGCCCGGTCTGGCCGTCGTCGACCAGTTCTGGTGTGCCGCCCGTGGCCGAGGCCAGCAGCGGCAAGCCGTCGACCATCGTCTCACAGACCCACAGGCTGCAAGGCTCGGGGTCGATGCGGCACTGCAGGCCGAGGTGGTACCGCTGGTGCCGCTCGCGGAGATCGGTGCAGAACCCCATGAAGCGAATAGCCTGCTCCGCGCCGGCCGCGGAGATCCTGCGACGCAGGCCGTCGGCGTAGTCGTTGTCGTCGATCGGCCCGCCGTAGATGTCGAGGCAGACGTCGTGCCCGCGCTGCCGAGCGGCGATCACCGCCTCGACCGCGGTGTGGTGCCCCTTGCTCGACTGCAACCGCCCGGCCACCAAGCACTTGACCGGCGGCGCCGCAGGCGCGTCGGCTAATGCGTCGAACAGGCGCGGCGCCGCGTTGCGAATGGTCATCGAGCGGACCCCGCAGCCCTGCCAGTTGTTGGCGATAAAATCGCTAGCAGGCAGCAGCAGGTCCGCGCCCCAGCGTGCGAACCGGTGGCTGAGCACGCCGCCCAGCCCGCCAAGCCGCTGCGGCTTCATGTTGTTATTAATCTGCCACACCGACTTGTAGCCCAAACGCCGCATGTAGCCGGCGATCATCTGCTGCGGCTTCCACTGGGTGTGGACGACCTTAATCCCGCGGCCGTCGAGCAGCTCATGAATGCGGCGGGCGTCGCGCTTCGCCTGCCGCATCGCCAGCGGCGCGGTCGTGACGGCGCGGATCGAGTTGCCGTCGCGGAACGCGGTGAGCCCCTCGACCAGTTCGACCCGGGCGCCGTGCTCGACCAGCCAGTCGTGCGTGTAGCCACGCCCCATGCAGACAAAGGTCATCTCCGGCCAACCCTCGGCGTAGAGCCGCTCGATGGCGCCGATGCCGTAGACCTCGTCACCCTTGACGAGCATCGCTACGTTTTCTGGGGTAATCATAACTGCGCAGTTGTAAAATTCGTCGGGCGGCCCCCTTGATTGGCGCCACCGCCTCAATGCCGGAAGCTAGCCTCGCTTGGGCGCCAGGACAGACAACACCGGCAGCCCCAACAGGTACTTGAACCGCAGCAGTCTGAGGTTCCAACCAAGCACCCGACGGTACAGGCGGCGAGCCTCCTTCGGGTGACCCTGCTTTACCAGCCGGTGACTTAGCCCCCTCACCAGGAACGATAGGTATGCTCGGCGGTCCCGCTGTCGCTCAGCGCCGCCAGGGAACTCTCCTCGGTGCTCAGCGTCGATCAGATAGTTCAATCCGCTGACAATGCCGTCGCAGGATTCCATCAGGCTCACTTCGTGCCTGAGCACCCCAACCAGTGGCGGCGATACGATCTGGCAGAAGCCGGCGTCGATCCCCATGCGCATGACCAGCACCTGGTCCTCCGCGCAGCGCAGGTCGGGGTGGAAGCCGCCCACCTCTAGCATTCGCCGGCGGTCGACAACCATCACGTTCGACCCGCAGTACAGGCCTCGCTTGGCGGCGGCGAAGAAATCGGGATAGCCGCGCGCGTCTAGCGGGGGCTTTTCATTGCAACGCCACTCGCTCGGGTCCGAGAGGATCTGCGGCGTGAGCAGCATCAATCGCGGGCGGTGCTCCTCGATCGCGGCGGCGATGTACTCGAGCGTCCATGGCGCCCAGGCGTCGTCGCTGTCGAGAAACGCGATGTAGTCGCCGCTGGCGCGCGCAGCGCCGTTGTTGCGTGCGGCGCCAGGCCCGGCGTTCTCCTGCTGGATGAACATGATCTGGTCGCTGTAGGACGCCACGACTTCGCTGGTGTCGTCGGTGGACCCGTCGTCGACGAGGACGATCTCGTCGGCCGGCCGAGTTTGCGCGAGAGCGGAGTCTAGACACCCGCGCAGCAGGTTCGCCCGGTTGTAGGTCGGTATCACAACAGAGATCCGCGCGTCGGCCGCCATGCGTCACACCCTCCCGCGACTGCTGAGCACCTCTTGGAAGAGGTCGTAGTTGGACTCGGACAGCCGCCGCACCTCGGGCAGCTTTCCCGACAGGGTGGCGCGGATCTTGTCGCGGTTCTCCCAGGCCTGCTGCAGCGTCGCCACTGCGACGCGGCCCTCGTCCTCCAGGTACTCCTCGAACGGGATAATCGCGCCGTCCTCCCGTGCGTTCTCCCCGAGGAGGTCGCCGATGATGCCGTCGGCCTTGACCGAGTACCGCACCACCATAGTCGGCGTCGCGGTCGAAACGCCGGCAATGGCCGCGTGCATACGCTCAGCAATATTGAGGCTCGCCGACGCGATCAGCCCCTTGTAATCCGCGGCCGAGTGGTCGCCCCAGGCGACGCGGACTCGGTCGTCCTCCATGGCGTCGACGATCTCTTCGGCGAGGACCAGGTCGTTGTTCTTGAGCAGCGTCTCTTGCACGTGAGGAACCAGCAGGACCTGGGCATTCAACTCGTCTAGCGCGTGCGTCACCAGCTCACCGAGCACCGCCAGGTGCACCTGCGCGGCGTTCGCGCCGCTCGTGTCGAGACCCGGGAACCGGGCGATGCCGCGACTCATCGCGATCGTCACGTACGGAGCGGCGGGGTCGACGCCGTATCGCCGCAGCAGTCGATGCACACGCTCCTCGCCGACGGGGTTCAGCAGAAAGGCCGGGTCGGCGGTCAGGTGCACCCGGTCTGCCGGGAGCCCCAGCTCGTTGATGACGTAGTCGTAGGACCGGCTCTCCCTGAGCGTGATGAGCGAAACGTTCTTGGCGACGGAGCAGAAGTGGTCGCGGTGCTCGTCGCTCTTGAACGGCCCCACCGACTGGGCGAGCATGAAGGTCGCCTTGCCCGTCTTCTGGGCGATCTTGAGAGGCTCGAGGTGCATGCGGAAATCGCCGTAGTCCGACGAGAAGTTGTCGCCGCCTGAAGCGATGACAGCGTCGGCGGCGCGGATCGCGTTGATCGCCTTCGCCTCGGTGCGGAACACCCGGGGCGCAATGCCCGCCCCGACCCGTCTAACCGGCAGCGAACGCACCTTCCCGATGAAGGGGTCAAGCACAAACGTCGCGTCAACGTCGCGTGTCTCGTCGAAAGCCGGCTGGCCACTCAGCACGGCGACGCCGCCCCCCGGGAACCTCTTGTGGAGCTCTGCGACGCTCGGCGCAATCAGTGCTTCGACGCCTCGGTTCCGAAATCCGTTGCAGCCGGAAAGTACAATTGACATGAAAGTTGCTTCTTGGTGATGTGGTTCGTCAGATCGCCGCCATCCACTTGCTAACGCCGAAGGCGACGCAACCTGGCCCGCGCGGCTCCGATGACCCGCTGATAGAACGGCTTGCGATAGAGCGCGCGATAGCGCGCCTCGATCGGCCGGAACCAATCGAGGAAGCCCCCGAAGCTTCCCGCCTGCTTCGCGGCCCGGAAGGCTTCGCGTCCCTCGACTAGAATCTGCGAACGCAGTTCGAAGATTGCCCGCTGGCGGCGGTCAATCCCGCGGCATGACGGCGTCACCCTCTTCGCCGGCGACCACTGGCCGCGTCTCGCACGCAGCCACAGACGGTAGGCGAGTCCGAGACGCCGGTGACGGAAGCCCCCCGCCTGCGACCTAGCCACTTCGCCGGGCGCGAGCGGCGACAGCTCGAGCCGGCCCTCGCGGATGCCCTGCTCGACAATCTCGCCGACGCGTGCGTTACGCACCACCACAACGTTGGTTCCTCGCGAGTCGTTCTCGAAGCCCGGCAGCCACGCGTCTCCAATCGAGATGTCGGCCGTCTCGCCGACGACGTCGTCACACATGTCGCACGCGGCGTACTTGAACAGCCCGATGCCCCAGTCCTTGGTAACGAGGCCTTCCATCGGCCGCACGATCTCATCGCCGCTGGAGGTGGTGACCCGGACCCCATACTGGCTGGCCTTGCGGCCCTCCAGCTTGTGCCGGAAGTCGATGCCCGCCAGTTCTCCGGGGTCGACTCCCATCTCCCAAGCGATCGCTTCCGCAAAGGCCGCGCTCTTTAAATGCCCGCAGACGATGGAAACGCAGAACGCGATGCGGTCGGAGAAGTCTTCCCTGGCCAACGCCAGCCGGCGTACCGCCTTGATAAAACAGGGGATGCCGACCACGGCGTAACGCCCGGGCGTTCGGATCACCTCGGCCAGCACTTCGGACATCTCGATGGGGTAGTAGCGGGACTTGGCCCCATCTCGCACCTCGGCCGGCGTGCGTGAAATAGCGTAAGAGAATCTTCGGGCGCCGTCACCCTGCTGGGTCTCTTTCACGTGGACAACGCCGTCGACCTCACCGGCCGCGAGTAGTTGGGCCACGATCCAGCTTCCCATGCCTCCGGAACTGCCGCGCTCGCGAAAATCGCTCTCGGATACCGCTCCGGCGTAGCACGCGAGGTGGTAGCCTATCTGGTCGTCCCGGCCGACGCCGGGGGACGCGTACAGGCGTTCTGCGATTGCGTCCTCATCCGGCCCCTCGCCTGAAAACGGGCACACGCCGGCGAAGTCGGCGTCGTGTTCGGAGGCCTCAGCATCGTCCGTCGCTTGCAACTCACCATAGGGATTCAGCTCTATCTGGTGCAGCGTTGGCGAAACCACCGCGCAGGCTCCGCAGCCGATGCAGCAACCGTTCGAGACAACTAGCTGTCGCGTTATCCCCGAAGCAGGCGGGGTGGCCCTGCCGCCTGAAGGAACTCGTGTTGGCTGCTGTTGGTCCATGATGCTGACCTAGACCTGCGTTGCTTCCGACTGAAGAAGCGACCCGGCTAGCGACTCCCTCCGGTCCACGCCCCACACCGGACCCTGGCTTGGGCCAGGCGGAGACTAGTCGCCAGTTCAGACGCCGCGGCGCGTCCGACCTTGGTGCTGAGCACCGCAACGGCCCACGCCAGAGCAGCGCACAACAGCGAGACCAGCAGCAGTCGCATTGGGGTCGCGTTCGGGAGGGCGAGCCTAACCGCAACGGTGGTCACGGCAACGGCGAGAGGGGCTGGAGCCACTCTCCACATGAGTCCCAGGAAATCCCGAACTCGGACCTGCCCCGTTCTGCCTACCGACCAGAACGCCAACGGGATGCACGCCACGTTGAAAACGAGTGCGTACGCCTTAGCCACTCCAATCGCTCCGAACGGTGCGCCGGCGACAAACGATCCAGCGACGAGGAGCGAGTGGATGCAACCCCAGCGGAGCATCTCACGATCCCTCCCCTGGCTCACGAATAGCCACCCCACCGACGCCGAGAGCGTCTGCCAAATCGCCGCCACCGACAACCACTGAAGGATCGGCCCCGACTCGGCAAAGTCTTCGCTGAGGTAGACCACAGCAATCCACGGCGCCGCAACGGCCGCGTACGCCATCATCGGGCAGGCGATTAACAAGATCCTTTCCATTGTCCACGTGTATGCCCGCCGGTACTTCTCTGGTTCGCCGGCCAAGCGACTTAACGCAGGAACGACGACGCCGGTTAGCGGGCTGTTGATCTGCTGGAGTGGGATCATCATCAATCGATATGCGCGGTCGTAGTAGCCGAGCGCCGCGCCGCCCCACCACCAGCCGATAAGCAGGTTGTCGAGGTTCCTGGCAAAGTAGTTCACAAAATTGAAGCCCGTCAGATTAGCGCCGAAGGTTACGAGGCTCCTCGTGCCCTTCTCACGAGCAGGCCACCCTGGACGCCAACTGCAATACCCCCACAGCATCGCTACTCGAACCGCGGCAGTCACCAATGGGATCAGGACCAACGCCCAGTAGTCGATGCTGGCGCCGCGAAATCGCAACGCCCAGCCAACGGCCGCAACCTGAGCCACTGCCATCGACGCGACATTAGCGATTGCAAGCTCTTTGAACTGCATTGCGCGGCGGAGCAGAGCCTGATGCTGGACGGCCAACCCAGACAGCAGGTAAGACAACGCGAGCGCACAGGTAATCGCAGTCAGTCTTGGCTCGCCGTAGAACCACGCGATCGCCGGGGAGAAGGCCGCTGCCAATGCGGCGATCGCAAGCCCAAGCCCCGACGAGATCCAAAACAGGTTTGTGACCTGACGGTGAGATATCTGCTCGCGTTGTACGGTCGCCATCGACATTCCTGCGTCGACGAACATCGCGGCGAAGTTGGTGAAGAAGGCGACCATCGCCAGCAAGCCAAAAGCCGTCGGATCGAGCAGGCGGGTAAGAACCGGGACCGCGGCGAGGCCAATCGCAATCCGGATTACCTGCCCCACGCCCGAGACCACCCCCCCGCGCACGGTTTTGCCCTTGAGATCCTCGCGGATCGAGTCGCTGCAGAAGTAGTCGACTTTCGAGGGCACGCGGGGTGGCTGCAGATAGGGCGGGACGCGGGACCAGGGATAAGAACTCCATGCTACACCAGCCCCCAAAGGTCGACGAGGCATTCGGCCCGCGGCGGGTCACGGCGGGGGCAGAAACCTAGCCGGACGCGAGGGGTGTGACGGCTGTGCCGGAAGGGTCGGGCGATTCCGCGAATCGCCCGGTTTTGGGCTGAAATGGGCCGCCGGATGAGGATAATCAAGGGATCGCTGGCAGTCCGCACGGCCGGCTGATGGCAGATCGAGCGGCAGCAGCCGCGGGTACTTTTGTCCGTCGGAGCGGGCAGAATCGGACAAAAGCCACCGGTTGCCCGTCGATGGCGATCCTCTTAAACAACGACCGGCAATGGAGTTAGGGCGATTCAACGCCCGTGATCGGGCCCGACTTTTGTCCCTAGGAATCGATGCGCCAGGAGGGGACAAAACTCGGCCAAGCGGCTAGCCGCGGACCTCGAGTACCCGCCCGGCGGACTCGTACCAGCCGAGCTTGCTGAACAGTGTGCGGTTGAGCTGGATGTCGAGCTCGAAGCAGCCAATCTGCGGGTCCTCGATGGCGACCCGCACGTAGCGGAACGGGAGGGGCTGCTCGTGGTAGAAGCAGAAGCCACGCTCGCTGAGGTCCTTGCCGACCACTGTTTGCGGGGGGCCGGCGGGGGTGCCCGGGCGGCCCCGGCCGAGGTCCTCGAGCGGGGTCATCCGCAGCAAGTAGGGGGCGGCCACCCGCGGTTGCCGGCGGCGGTCGCAGTTGGGCGTCAGCGCGCGGACCAGGCGTTCCCGAGCCGATGGCTGGGCGGGCGCAAAGTGCGCGGAATCAGGGACAACAGCGTCGGTGGTTAGCATCGCGTGCCTGGGGCTCGAAGGAACCGTCGTACGTACGCGGCGGCCAGCGCAACAGAAGAGGGCGTGCGGGCCGCGAGAACAGAAGTTTGCCGATAGGCGAGCTGCGTGAGACGACACGCACCGCCGATGCTCAAGCCTAGCCCGCAGCGGGGCATTGGCAAATGCGGCGCATCCGAATACGGGTTTACCACGCCGGTCGAAGCCGCGTATCCCGCAGCGGCCGCAAAACCCGAACCAGCGGCGCGCACTTACCGGCAGAAGCGACCGTTCAAGAGACTCGATCGGCCTGAAAATCGGCTAGGAAAGCAGCCACCAAGCGAGCACGGGCATGGTGAGGGTGCCGACCAGGATGCCGCCGACGTAGATCATGTCCGATCGCCGCGCGGTGCGGTCGTAGGTGATCTCGACGTGACGGCGCTGGGTGGCGAGGCGGACGCTGGGCGCCGTGGCGGTGCGGGCGGCGTGACCTGAAATCTGATTCATGAGCACCCCCGGCGGGGTGGCGTCGCCCCAGTAGCCCGGCAGGTCGCGGGCTTCCGACGGGGGGATCGCCTCTTGAAACAGGTGCTCGGCCGGCCGCAATGCCTCGGCAATCCGCCAGCAGTCCAGACACCCATCCAGGTGCCCCTGCACTTCGGCGTCCTCTGGCGCGCCCGATGGGAACGGGCCGCGGGTCAATACATTGAAGACTTGATCACAATTCATGAGAAGGCTCCCCGGCGTCCGTTGCGTGGCCGAGTCGAGTGAGAAAAGAAAAGCCTCCCGCCTAACCTTTGAATCTACTGGAAAGCGGCGCGCCCCCGCTAGGGCGATTTGCGCCTATTCTGCAAGTTCAGAAATCGCGTCTAGCACCTGCTGATCGTGGCCGTCTACCTTCACCCGCTTCCACACCTTGGCCACCTTGCCAGCTGGGTCAATCAGGAAGGTGCTTCGCTGAATCCCCAGCGACTTCTTCCCGTACATGTTCTTCTCCCGCCAGGCGCCGTACTTCTCGGCAATCTTGTGGTCGGCATCGACCAGCAGCGGGAAGTTCAACTCGTATTTTTCCCGAAATTTCTCGTGGCTAGCGGCATCATCGGGGCTCACGCCGAGCACCACCGCCCCGAGCTTCTTGAGCCTGGCCGACTGGTCACGGAACGCGCACGCCTCGAGGGTGCAGCCTGGCGTGTCGTCTTTTGGGTAAAAATAGAGCACGACGGGCTGCCCCTTTAGTTCCGAGAGGCGAACCTTTTCGCCCGAGTCGCTGGTCAGGGTGAATGCCGGCGCTTTGTCGCCAGCCTCGACCCACGGGGTGTCGCTCATCGGTTTGCCTCTCGGTTGAACTTCGGGATTCGGAGCCACCCGGCGGGACGCCAGCACGGCCGGGCTGCACCGATTCTAGCGGCCCGGCCGCTATCGGCGAGGCGCCCGCCGCGTCCCCCGAATGCGGGGGCCTTGCCGCGTGGCCCCGGGGCGGCTCGCTGGACCGCGGAGCAAGGGGTAAACTGGAGGGTTCGTAACGAGAACCGCACCTCGACCTGACCCGACTGGAGTCCTCCCATTTCCGATCACAACGCCCTCGAAGAGTCGCAGAAGCGGAGCCGCGAGCTCGCCCTGGCGGCGGCCCAAACCGCGCACGACAACCGCGGGACCGAAATCGTGCTGCTCGACATGCGCGAGCTGACCCCGGTGTTCGACTACTTCCTCCTCGCCACCGGCTCCAGCCGCCGGCAGCTGCACGCCATCAGCGAGGAGATCGACCACATTCTCGAAGGGAAGCTGGGCGACTCCCGGATGGGCATCGAGGGTTACCGCGAGAGCCGCTGGATCCTGCTCGACTACGGCAACGTGGTGATTCACCTGTTCGACGAGGAGGTGCGTGGCTTCTACGCGCTCGAGGAGCTGTGGTCCGGCGCCACGCGCGTGCCGCTGCCGTGGGACGAAGAGGAGCGTGATGAAGATCGCGATGAGGCCCCGGCTGCTGATTCCACGGACGACGCTTCCGACGGCGACGCGTAGCAGGGGTTACCGATCGCGGCGGAGCCGCGACGCATCATGTGGCACGTTACTGCCAAACGCAAACAGCAACCGCCGACGCTATGAACCTGCTCCGCGAAATCCGCGCCCGTTTTGCCTCTGCCCTGTCGCCGCTGGGCGTCGAGGTCCAGCCGCTCCTCGAGCTGATCCTGCCGAGCAAGGACGCCGCCTTCGGCGACTACCAGGCGAACTGCGCGATGCCGCTCGGCAAGCGGCTTGGGCGGAAGCCCCGCGAGGTCGCCGAGGAAATCATCGCCAAGCTCGAGGTCGCCGACCTGTGCGAGCCCCCCGAGGTCGCCGGCCCCGGCTTCATCAACCTGCGGGTGCGGGACGACTACCTGCTCGAGCAGCTCCACACCGCCAGCGGTGACCTTGAGCGGCTGGGCGTGGAGTCGGCCGAGTCGCCGCGCACGGTCGTGCTCGACTTCTCGTCGCCCAACGTGGCGAAGCCGATGCACGTCGGGCATATCCGCTCGACCGTCATCGGCGACGCGCTCTGCCGGGTGCTGCGGTTCCTCGGCGAGCAGGTGATCAGCGACAACCACATCGGCGACTGGGGCGCCCAGTTCGGGATGATCATCTACGGCTACAAGCACTTCGTCGACGAGGCCGCGCTCGCCGAGGCGACCGTGCCCGAGCTGACCCGGCTCTACAAGCTGGTCAACCAGCTGATCGAGCACCACGACGCCAAGCTCCGCGGCATCCCCGAGCTCGAGGCCAAGATCGAAGACCGCGCGGACGCGCTGGCCGAGCTCGAGTCGGCCGAGCCGACTGGCGACAAGAAGGCCGACAAGCAGGCGGCCAAGAAGCTGAAGGCGGCCCAGACGCAGCTCGCCGGGTTGCGCAGCGAGCTGACGTCGCTGACGCAGAAGGTCGCCGAGGTAGAGGCCGACCCGCGGCTCTCGCAGCTCGCCGCGGCCCACCCGAACATCGGGACCGACGCCATCGGCGAGACCGCCAAGCTGCACGCCGGCAACGCCGAGAACCAGGCCCTGTGGGAACGCTTCCTGCCGGCCTGCCTGGCGGAGATCAACGCCACCTACGACCGGCTCGGCGTGACGTTCGACCATACGCTTGGCGAGAGCTTCTACCAGCCGCTCCTGGCGGGCGTGGTCGAGGACCTCACGGAGAAGGGCCTGGCTACCGAGTCCGACGGAGCCATGTGCGTCTTCACCGAGGGCCACGCCGCACCGTTTATTGTCCGCAAGAAGGACGGGGCGTTCCTCTACGCGACCACCGACCTGGCGACCATCAAGTACCGCATGCAGGAGTGGAAGCCCGACGCGCTCTTGTACGTGGTCGACCACCGGCAGGGGCAGCACTTCGACCAGCTGTTCGCCACCGCCCGGCTGTGGGGCTACGAGGACCTGGAGCTGCAGCACGTCGCCTTCGGCACGGTGATGGGCGAGGACGGCCGGCCCTACAAGACGCGTTCTGGCGCCTCGGTCGGGTTGATGGGCCTGCTCGACGAGGCGGTCGACCGCGCCCGGGCGATCGCCGACAAGAGCGAGGTGCTCGCCTCGGACGACGAGCGTCAGGAAGTCGCCGAGCGGATCGGCATCGGCGCCATCAAGTACGCCGACCTATCGCACAACCGCACCAGCGACTACGTGTTCAGCTACGACAAGATGCTCGCCATGAACGGCAACACGGCCGCCTACATGCAGTACAGCTGCGCCCGCGTGCGGGGCATCTTCGCCAAGGGCGACGTCGACGTCGAGGAGCTGCGGGCTTCGGGTGCGAAGATCGTGTTCAGCGAGCCGGCCGAGCGGGCGCTCGGCATCGCGCTGCTGCGTTTCTCCGAGGCCCTCGAGCGCGTCGCGTCCGACTACCGTCCCAACCACCTGACCGCGTACCTGTTTGAGCTGGCGAGCCGCTACTCCGAGTTCTTCGTCAACTGCCCGGTGCTCAAGGCCGAGACCGAAGAGCTCAAGCAGAGCCGCCTGCTGCTGTGCGACCTGGTGGCCCGGACGATCGAGTGCGGCCTCGGCCTGCTGGGCATCCGCACCGTCGAACGTATGTAGGAGAGCGACGGCCGCCGGGTTAGTGCGGCGGCTGCCCCGTGGCAATGTCCCGGACGTCCTGCATCTGGAAGCCGTACTGCCGCCGCAGCCGGCCGAGCTGCTCGTCAGGGCCGACCGAGTCCGCCAGCCCGAGCCGCCTTTTCAGCTCGGTAAGCTGTACGCCGGTCAGCTGCGCGACGTCGGCCAGCGTCATGCTGCCCCGGATGCCGGCGTCGTCGTGCTCGGCGGGGGGAGCCTCCGCTGCCGGGGCGGCGGCGTACTGGTCGTGCTCTGCGGGGCCGCCTGGCGAGCGTTCCACCGGCGCCAGCAGCGGCAGTGCCGCCGCGACGACGATCACTGCGCACGCGATCGCGCCGGCCAGCTTGCGCTCGGCCGGGTAGCGGGAGCGGGCGCCCTTCACCGTGCAGACGATCCACTTCCAGTGCAGCGCCAGGTGCACCAGCAGCGTGGCGCCGAACGCCGCGGCGATCCAGAAATGCACGCCCCCCCAGCCGTGCCGATCCAGACCCCACACGGTCGCCATCCGGCCGGAGCCGGGCGGCAACACGTACCGCACTAGCAGCCCGGTGCTGGCGAGGAAGGCGACCTCGACAAATGCCGCCAAGTCGATCAGGAAGTTAACATTCGTGCGTTTCATCTGCGGCCTCCCTCTGAAAATAGTCCAGAAGGAACCACCCCCGAGGGGCCGCGCGGGTGTCGCGACAAACGGTCGCGGAGGGGCCGCTTTGCACAAGTCGGCAGGCGTTAGGCCGTGCCGGTCTCGCGTTCGAACTTCGCAAACACCATCCGCCCGGCGCTGGTCTGCAGCACGCTGGTCACGACCGAGCTGACCTGCTGGCCGATGTGGTCGCGGCCGCCGTCGATCACGACCATGGTGCCGTCGTCCAGGTAGCCGACGCCCTGGCTCGCTTCCTCGCCCGCCTTGATCACGCGGACCTCGACCTTCTCGCCCGGCAGGAAGACCGGCTTGAGCGAATTGGCGACGTCGTTCAGGTTCACCACGCCGACGTTCTGCAGCTTGGCGACCTTGTTGAGGTTGTAGTCGTTCGTGACGATCTTGCCCTCGAGGTGCTTGGCCAGGATCACCAGCTTCTGGTCGACCGGCTGGTCGCCGAACTCGGGGAGCTCGCGGTCGAAGATCACCAGCTCGACCTGCTGGTCGCTCCGCAGGCGGTTGAGGATGTCGAGGCCGCGGCGGCCCTTGCTGCGGCGGAGCTTGTCGCTGGAGTCGGCGATCGCCTGCAGCTCGCCGATGACGAACTGCGGCATCACCAGCTGGTTGTCGATGACGCGGGTCTCGACCAGGTCGGCGATGCGGCCGTCGATCACGACGCTGGTGTCGAGCACCAGCGGCTTGAGGCCCTTGAGCTGTTTGGCGAACTCCACGTAGGGGATGATGAAGCGGAAGTCGTTGCGGGTCTGCATCAGCACGCTGGTGCACGCGTAGCACAGCACCATGCCGAGGATCAGCGATATCCAGGTCGACGCCTCAGAGGAACCGGCCGGCAGCACCGGGCTGATCGCCAGCTTAGTCACGTACGTCAGGAACAACCCAATGATCAGCCCGAAGTACACCGACGTGATCACGTCGAGGCGTTTGCGCCGCGACGCGATGTCGATCGCGATCGTCGCGACCGCCAGCAGCATGATGCCCGCGAACGCCGCGGCGGGCAGCCAGGTCGGCCAGTTCTGGTCCTCGCCCGGCAGCACCTTGGACTGCACCAACTGGAACCCCAGCCCGGCGGCCACCATCAGGAACACCAGGCGGAGAATCAGCAGGGCCATTGGGTGTTCCGGGGGAGAGCTAGGGGGGGCCCGGCCCCGTGGGGCCGTGAACTTGCAACGCTTGGACCCTCAATTGTACCCCGCCGGCAACCCGCCCGACTACCGGAAACGGGACCAAACGCCCCCGGCCTACGGCTTGCGGTAGGCCTCGAGGGCGTAACGATCCGTAATTCCGGAAAGATAGTCAGCCGCGGCCCTCCGGGCGTCGCCCGGGCTAACCTGACGGTAGTGCGGCGGGACCCGCTCCGGGTCGGCCACGCAGCGGTCGTACAGCTCGCCCAGGGCGGCGGTCGCCTCCGTCCGGTGCTGCAGCACCAGCGGGTGCCGGTACACGCGGTTGAACAAGAACTCCTCCAGCTCCCGCTTCTTGTCGGCGATCTCGTCCGAGACCGTCGCGACGATCGGCGCGGCGCGGGCCGCTTCGGCGTTGGGGAGGTCGAGCTCCCCGAGCCGCGCCTGCGCCACCCCGAGCAGATCGCTCACCTGCCAGTCGAGCAGCTCGTGGATGGTCGCCCGCCGCAGCTCCAGCGGCGTCAGGTTCGTGTAGCGGTTCTCGATCCGCCGCGCGGCCTCGTCCCACAACTCCAGCTCGCGCAGCTCGCCGAGGTCGAGCAGGCCGAGCTCCAACGCGTCGTCGGCGTCGTGTGCGTCGTAGGCGATGCTGTCCGCGGCGTCGACAATCTGCACCTCGATGATCGGGCTCCGCAGGGCGCCGTCGGGCGTCTTGTCCGCGCGGCGGCGTTGGCCCTCCAGCACCTCCCGCGTCAGGTTTAGCCCCGGGAACTCGACGTACCGGACCTCTAGCAATTCGAAGATCCGCAGCGCCTGGGCGTTGTGGTTAAAGCCGCCGTGCCCCGCCAGCCGCTCGTCCAGCAGGTCCTCGCCCGCGTGGCCGAACGGCGGGTGGCCGATGTCGTGCGCCAGGGCGAGCGCCTCGACCAGGTCCTCGTTGACGCGGAGCGCCCGGGCCATGGTCCGGGCGAGCGACGCCACCTCCATCGTGTGCGTGAGTCGTGTGCGGTGGTAGTCGCCCAGCTCGCCGGTAAAGACCTGCGTCTTGTGGCTCAGGCGGCGGAACGCCGAGCTGTGCACGATGCGGTCGCGGTCGCGTTGGAACGGCGAGCGGTACCGGTGCGGCGGCTCGGGGTGCACCCGCCCGGCCGTGTCATCCGGGTGCATCGCGTACGGGGCCAGCGGGTCGGACTCTAGGATCATGACGAGGTCGAACGCGACTGGTTGGCGGGGGAGTGCTAGTATCGGGCCGGCGGCGTCGGCGCGCCGCCCTTACCCCTTTAGCATAGGTCGCCCCGGCTTCCCAGGCTAATCGGCGCCGCCGGATCCTAACCGCCGGCCGCTAAGCTTCCTGCCCCGAGTCGCGGCGGCGCGCCATGATCAGCCGCAGGGCGTCGCCGATGGTACAGATCGCGACCGCCTCTTCGTTCGAGACCCGCTGGTCGATCCCCAGCAGCTCGAGCTCCTCGTCAAGCTCCATGACCAGCTCGAGGGTCGCGAGCGAGTCGTCGGCGATCTCGGCGATCTCGGTGCCTGAGTCGACCGCTTCGGGCTCGACGCCAAACGCCTCGGCCAGGCGGTTCCGCAGCCGCTCGGCCTGCGCGAGCCCCTGCCACAGCAGGCAGCCACAGTCGGGGCACGGGGCGTCGCCGGTCTCGGGGAGCCCAGCCCCGGCGTCCGAGCCGCAGACCGCGCAGCGGCTCTCGGTGACCCGCGAACCTCGCTTAACCGGGGCCGCGCCCACCGGGGGTGCACTTTCCGTGTGGCTGGGGGTGATGGCCGACCCAGCCGCCTGGTCGATGGAGGGCATGCTGTTGCTCTCTCGGTTTGAAAGACGTGTGAGGAAAATCCGCCCACTTAAACGCCGTCAACCGGCGGGTGTTACAAACCGACTTTTTTCCGCTGTACGGACATCGGTTTATAGGGACAAAAGTCGCGATCTGCGCGGGCCGACGCGTCCCTCCCGCTCTGCTATAGCAGTGCGCAGTGCAACGGCCGACCCGCAGACCCGGCGACTTTTGTCCCTTGGTGCGCGCCAGCGCCGACAAAAGTGATGGCCATTGTTCCGCGTCGGAATCGCTCTACTGAATAGCAATCAAGCGTGCCAACAGAACCGCAACGACCGCCCTGATTGGACCACGGCGCGTGGATCTTTTCGACAAAAATGTCACCAGAAAGCGGCGATGCTCGCGGACGCAACTCCGCACAATGCATTCTGTTTGCCTACTCTCACAGCGTTGCTGTAACGCGAACCACAACGGCCGCGCACGGGCCACCAACCTGGGTGATCGCAAGGCAGCGGGACTACCCTAGCTACTTCAACTCGACACGCACGGTGTCGATCGCGCCGTCAAACGCGAACGGCCGCCGGTCGAAGTAGTCGAGCGACACGGTCGAGCCGAGGTCGACGCCGACGTCGAGGGTCTCGCTGGCGGAGAACGCGGCGGGGACCGTGCGGGCCAGCTTGGTCGAGCCGACCTCCTGCCCATCGACCAGCAGCCGCACCGTGCCCGGCTGGCCGGGGCCGTCGATCTGGGTGACGACCTTGATCGTGTGCCGCCCGGCGGTGAGCGGCTCGGCGCTCTCCGCAGCGTACTGCTCGATGATCAGCATGTTGTAGAGGTACTTGAGCCGGCCCTGGTCGAGGTACAGCGCCAGCCCGCCGCCGGATCCCCCCAGCGCGTACAGCACGCCGCTGGCGTTCTCGCCGACCTCGAGGCCGATGGTCACCTCGTTCGACTGCCGGCCCAGGCCGGGCGCGGTGAACTCGGGCATCCGCCGCGTGCTGCCGGTGAAGGTCCACTCGGTGTAGGGGGTCGTGATCCGGTCCTCGGGGTGCAGCCGCAGCCAGTTGCCGGCGCCGATCGGGAAGCCCTGGTTGTCCTCGGCGAGGGCCAGGAACGCCTGCTTCAGTTCGGCCAGCTTGTCGGGCATCGCCTCGGCAAGGTCGGTGGCCTGCGAGAAGTCCTCCCGGAGGTTGTACAGCTCCCACTGATCGTTGGCGGAGTCCCAGCCGGCGATCCGCGGCGCCGATGCGGCGGCGTTCCACGGGATGAACGGCCCGAACGTGCCGGCGAACCAGCCGTCCTGGTAGATGCCGCGGCTGCCGTTGTTGTCGAAGTACTGCGTCGACTTGGCAGGCTCGGCGTCGGCGTTGGCGAAGGTGTAGGCGAGGCTCGTGCCGTCGATCTCGATCTGCCGCTGGCCGTTGACTACCTCGGGCGGCGTGATGCCGAGCACCTCGTAGATCGTCGGAGCGATGTCGACCACGTGGTGGAACTGCGTCCGCATCGGCTTGCTGGGCTCAATCCCCTTGGGCCACGACACCACCAGCGGGTTCCGCGTGCCGCCGAAATGGGCAGCCACCAGCTTGGTTGACTTGAACGGCGTCGAGCCGGCCCACGCCCAGCCGGCGTGGTACATGTTGTCGGTCTTCGGCGTGCCCAGCGCGTCGAGCCCCCCCAGCCGCTCGAGCGCCGCCAGCTGCTGGTCGATCGTGTTGGGGATGTTGTTCTGCGCCAAGAGCTCGCTGACCGAGCCCTGCTGCCCCTCCGAACTGGAGCCGTTGTCACCCCACACGTAGAAGATCAGCGTGTTGTCTCGCAGCCCCCGCGCGGCGAGCCCGTCGACCAAACGGCCCACCTCGTGGTCGGTGTGCTCCACAAAGCCGGCGTACAGCTCCATGCCACGCCGCTGGAATGCCTGCTGCCGCTCGGGAATGTCGTCCCACGCCTGCATGGTCGGGTCGCGGGGGGTAAGCTTCGTGCCGGGCGGGATGACCCCCTCGGTGAGCTGCCGCCGGAACGTCCGCTCGCGGTAGGCGTCCCAGCCGTCGTCGAACTTGCCGCGGTACTTGTCGGCCCACTCCGGGAAGATATGGTGCGGCCCGTGCACGGCGCCGGTCGCCCAGTACATGAAGAACGGCTTGTCGGGCGCGAACGACTGCTTGTCGTCGAGCCAGCCGAGCGCCTTGTCGACCATGTCCACCGTCAGGTGGTAGTCCGGGTCGTCGTGCGGCGGCTCGACCGTGTCGTAGTTCTCGACCAGCCGCGGCTCCCACTGCGACGTCTCGCCGGCCAGGAAGCCGTAGAAGTACTCGAAACCGTAGCCGTTCGGCCAGCGGTCCTTGGGGCCAATCGAGGTGGTCTCGGTGGCGGGCGTGTTGTGCCACTTGCCGAACGCGGCCGTGTGGTAGCCGTAGTGCTTGAGCACCTCCGGGATGGTGGCTGCCGTCTTGGGGATGACCCCCGTGTAGCCGTCGAACGCGACCGCCCGCTCGGCGATCGTGCCCGAGCCGACCCGGGTGTGGTTGCGGCCGGTGAGCAGCGCCGCGCGGGTCGGCGAGCAGATCGAGGTGGTGTGGAAGCAGTTGTACCGGAGCCCCTCGTCGGCCAGCCGGCTGAGGGTCGGCGTGTGGACCTCGCCGCCGAACGTGTCGGCCACGCCGAAGCCGACGTCGTCGATCAGCACGATCAGGATGTTCGGCGCGTCGGCCGGCAGCCGCTGGGGCTCGGCGGGCCACTTCATGGTGGAGTCCTGCAGCCGCGGCTTGGCAACGCCTGCCATCGGCTGCGTCGGGAAGGGCAAGACCGAGCCGTCGGTAGGCGTCGTGTCGGCCGCCGGCGAGACGGAACCGATCAACAGAATCGCTGAACAGACAAGCGGCGCAATCCAGGAGCAAGAAGGGGGCATGGCGTGTTCCGTCGGCCGCGAACGCGGCTGTTCAAGGTCGGCGGGATCTAAAGAGGCTCGCCACTAGTATAGCAGACGTCCGCCGGCCGGGCGGGCAAACAAGGGCGTGTTTGCCGCCCGCAATTCGCCCGGCGGTTTGCTTAGCAGTCCGGTTCGCCCGCCGGCGTATCCCCCGACTGCAGGCCGGAGAGCGTTAGCGCCACCGCCATCAGCAGGAACGACGACAGCCACACACGGTAGCCGACCTGTAGCGAGTTGAACGCCGCTTCGCCGATCAAGCCGTAGATGCCGACGCCGCCGACCAGCACGCCGGCGGCGACAAAGCAACGCGGCCTCGCCCAGAACCGCCCGCGGCGGAAACGGCTGACGACGACCAACAACAGCGTCCCATGCATCACCGACGCCACGATCGACAGGAAATAGTAGCCCTGCACCGGGACAACGGTCCCAAACAGACTCAGCCCCAGACACTCGATGCCGGGCGCTCGATTGGTCGCCGGCAGGAACAGCGACACGAACCAGTTCACCACCGACGCCACAAACGGCACGAACGACAACAGGTCGGCGAGGCTCCAGCGGTAGGGTTTGGGAGCGGAGTCCATGCTGATGCCCTGGAGTGGCGAGCACTGCTCTTAGCCGGCTATCGCGGGCATGAGGACCAACGCCAAGAACCCCGCGAGGAAGCCCAGCGGAAGCGAGTCAGAAAGCCTATCGGGGCGTCTCGGCTCCCGGTGGAGGAACAAGGTCAGCCATCCAACGCAGGTGGCCCCCGGACCGATGATCGCGGCCCCCGTGAAGAGCGAGTAAATGACCGCCGCCGTCATCCGGTCGTGCCGGCCTTGGTAAATGAAAAATCCGACCACAAACCCGGCAGCGATCAACAGGAACGAAAAACCTATCGCCCCGATGCATGACCGCAGCACCGCGTCGGAGAACGGCCGCCGCTCGCCTCGGCCGTTGGGCAACTCCGGCAGACCGCTATCGATCTGCTGCGGCGATTGATAAGGGTTCTCCATGGCGACAACCTCTCCGAAATAGAGACGCGGTTGTTGGGGAACACTAATCGCCGCTAATGACTGCTACTCACAATCATTAGCGTTTATCAGTGTTCCCCCCACCTCACGCATCACAATCACACAGCACCCGCCACAGTTCTTCGAGCGCCTGCGGGATCACCCGTACGCCGGCGGTGGTGCTCATGAAGTTGTGGTCGCCGGTCCAGCGGGGGACGATGTGCCAGTGCAGGTGGCCCGGCACGCCGGCGCCGGCGATCTGGCCCAGGTTGAGCCCGATGTTGAAGCCCTGCGCAGTGAGCCGCTCGGCGAGCTGCTGCTTGGTCCGCGCGAGGGCGTGCATCAGCTCCAGGTGCTCCTCGTCGGTCAGCTCGGCGAGGTCCGCCACGTGCCGCAGCGGCGCAAGCAGCAGGTGGCCGTTGCTGTACGGGTAACGGTTCAAGACGCCCTGTGAGCACGCGCCGCGGTAGAACACCAGCAGCTGCTCGTTGACCGCGGGCTGGTCGTCGTAGTCGGCGGCCGCGCGGCACAGGAAGCAGTCGCGCTTGGCGCCGTCCCGCCAGGCGGTCGGCGTCGGCGGCGCGGGCTCGGCCTGCTTGCCCTTGATGTAGCTCAGCCGCCACGGCGCCCACAGGCGTTGCTCGTCCATGCTTGCTCGATATGGTTTGTTGGAGGCTCTAGGCCGCGAGTCGCAAAATGGGGACTGGCTCGAAGCGCGAGGAGGGTCGGAGCACGAGGTTCGCACGAATGCGTCGTGCCTGTCCCCTTTTTTCGACGGACCACCCCGTAAGGCTTCCGCTTGAAAAGGGGACAGGCACGCGACCGCGGTCGCGTCAAACCCTAGGCATCGATCCGCCGTGCGGTCGAGAGCCAGTCCCCATTTCAAGCTCACTTGCTTCGCCGCGATCTTCGTGCCTTCGTGCCTTCGTGCCTTCGTGGTTAGTCAGCCAGTGCCCAGTCACTTCGCCTTGACGCTCTTGAGCATCTCGAGGTAGGCCTCCTTGTGCTTGGCGACCACCTGCTCGGGGCCGACCAGCTTAAAGAAGTAGTTGCCGGAGTCCTTGGTCTCGACGATGGCGGCCAGCACGCGGTAGTCCTTCCGCTCTTCCTGCGGGCCGAACGGGCCGCGGGGGCTGTCCATGTAGTCGCCCGACAGGTCGACCCAGTGGGCCTTCATGCCGTTGGCGTCGAGTTCGTGCAGCTCGCCCGGCTTGCCTTCTTTGGGCCCTCCGTTCTTCGGCTCGTCGAGCCGGCTGAACTGGCCGACCCAGCGGCTAACGTTCTGCTCGATCGAGCCGCCCGAAGCCATCACCGTGAACCGGGCGGGGACGTCGAGCTCTTTGATCGCGACCGCAAACTCCTGCTCGATGATCCGGTTGCGGGGGGGCGCCTTCTTCCAGCTGGCGGGCGCCGCCATCGTGAGGTCGCCGTCGGCGAGCTCGACAATTGTTGGCTCTTGAGCAGCAGGCGCGTCGGCCACCGCGGCTTCCTGGGCCACGGCAGCGGCGGGCGACAACATCAGCGCGGCTGTAAGCAGAGAACGATAGGTCATCGTGCGGTGGCTCCGGTTGAGGGGGCGTCGGTTTGGCGGCGGGCGGCGTTGGGCGGCCGCCCTGCTCATCGTATCAGATTGGCCAATCGGCTTGGCGGACCGGTTTAGGGCCGGCTACTCGTTCATGCCGTCGTCGTTCATGGCGCCGTCACCCATTCCACCGTCATCCCTACCACCGTCGAACGGATCGCCCGGTTGGTCGCCCATTGGCTCGCCTGCCGCCGGTTCGACTTCGGCGGCGTCATCTTCGGCGACATTCGCCTCGGCTGCATTGTCCTCGGCTGGCGGGTCCATCGCCGAGCCGTCGGCTGCTGGCGCCGCGGCGGGCGGGCTGGCGGCGGGGAGCGGGTCGGCCGCTTTAGGGGGACGGTTCAGCACCACGATCAGTGCGACCGCGACACAGACCACCAGCAGCAGCAGGATGACCGACACGTACACCTGCCGCTTTGCCGCGCGGCGCCGTTTCTCGACGTACTTGCTCGCGGCCGATTCCTTCTTCTCCTCGGCCGACGCGGCAGGGGCCGGACCGGGGAACGCCGGCGGAGCCGCCAGCGGCAGTTCCGCCCGGGCGTCGGCCACGGGCCGCCACTCGGCCCAGCCGGTCCGCCAGACGTGCGCGTTGTCTTGCAGCAACCCCTCGGCTTGCCAGCGGGCGACCTCCTCGGCGGGCGAGGGGCCAAGCTGCTCGCCGGCGACGGTCTGCAGGTGCCACACCGCCTGTGGCTGCGGCTCGGGCGCCGGGGGTGGCGGGGGAGGGGAGGGCGGCCCCGCGGCGCCGGCGCCGGGCGCTGAGGGCGCCGGTTCGGCCGGCGGCGAAGCCTGCGATGCGGTGGACGGCGAAGCCTGCGGGGCGGCAGGCCGCACGGGCCGCGCCTTCGGGATCGCCTTGGGGATTGCCGCCGGCTTGGCGGGCTGCGGTGGCGGGGCCAGGATGCTCTCGCCCCGGGCGGAGGCCTCGGGGTCGAAGGCCGCAGCCGGCGATGGGTCCTTTGGCGCAGCTTGCGGCGAGCCTCGGTGCGCAGCCTCCGGCGCGGCCGCGGGACCGGAGTCCTGCGGTTGCGGGGTCGGGATCTGGACGCGGGCGTTGCACTCGGGGCAGATCCCGGTCTGGCCAGCAAGTTGCGTTTTCACGTGCAGCTTGTGGCCGTTCGGGCACTGAAAGCGGATTCCCATGGCGCCTGGGGCGGTGGTTGCAGAAGGGACGGAACTCCTTTGCCAGTATAACCCTGCACAACGGCGACCGGCGCCGGCGGGGCCGAAATCCCCATTGCCGGACCGGCTGGCGCGGTGCTACGGTTTAGAACGGCTAGGAAGACCAGGAATCCACGCCGGGCGCCGATCGATTGCTGGTGCCAGACGAAATGAATCCGTAGACTGGGAGTTGCGGACCTTCGCACGAAACGCGGGCGTGCCGCACCGACCAGCTGGGCCTTTGCCCTCACGCATGAATCGTGCGTGGACCTTTGATTCTTCCCCGAGACGACACAAGCATGGATCAATCACAAGAACCCGAAGGTCCCTTGGAGATCGCGATCGTCGGCGACCTGACCGACAACGAGAGCGACCTGACCGAGAAGCTGCTCGGCGTCGAGCCCGGGGGCGAGTGCCTGATCTACTTCGACTCGCCCGGCGGCAGCCCCTACTGCGCGATGAGCCTGATGACGCTCATCCGGATGCGGCGGATCCGCGCGACCGGCATCGTGACCGGCGAGTGCTCGTCCGCCGCGCTGTGGCCGTTCGCCGCCTGCGAGCGCCGCATCGTTACCCCGTACAGCGTGCTGCTGTTCCACCCCATGCGGTGGCAGAGCGAAGAGAACGTCGGCCTGTCCGAGGCGGCCGAGTGGGCCCGCCACTTCGGCCAGCTCGAGCGCGAGATGGACGACCTGCTCGGCGAGCTGTTCGGCGTGTCGCCGGAGCTGATGGCCAAGTGGATCAGCCCGGGACGCTACGTCTCGGGCGGCGAGGTCGCCGAGGCCGGCATGGCCGAGCTGGTCCGCTTCAACGACCTGCACAAGATCGGCGACATGTTCAACGCCGCCGAGTCCGACAACCACCCCCAATCCAACGGGCGGCTGAAGGCCCACATGCCGGCGGAGGACCGTCGAGCAAACTGAGCCGCCGCGTCAGGAGGTCAGGATGACCCGTTCTATGCTGCCGCCGGGCGCAAGAAGCCGCCGGGCTTGGTGGCGTCTGCTTGCTACGGCGCTCGTGCTGGCCGGCTGCGGCCCCGCCGAGCCCGACCTCGAGACCAAGGTGCTGCGGGCGGCCAAGCTCGAGGGCGCCGCCCGCTCCGACCTGCCCGAGCTGGCCGCCGCGATCGCAGCGATCCGCACCAACGAGGCGACGCCCACCGACCTCTCGGCGCCGCCGCCCGAACCGGCCGTCAACGCCGCCGCGGTGCTGGCCGACAAGCTCACCGACGCCGACCGGCTGCGGGTGATGCCGCAGCTCGACGAGCTGCTGCGGTTCGAACGCGGCGTCCCCTCGACCGAACAACTCCAGGCGGCCCACCGACTGCTGCGGGACGAGTCGGAGCTGCTCGAGCTCTGCAACCGGGCCGCCGAGCTGCCGCGGTGCGGGTCCGGGGTGAGGTTCGAGCGGGGCTTCTTCGACCGCTTCGGGATGCTCGACGACGCGACGCTCGCCGCGCGGATGCACCTGCTGGCGGCGCACGTCGCGATGCACGACGGCGAGCGCACCGCGATGCTCGATCAGCTCCGCCACGCCACACAGTGGATCCAGTGGCTGGCCCGCGAGCCGCGGCTCGAGGCGCGGGTGCAGGCGGCGTGGCTGCGGCTGCAGTGGTTCGCGGCGGTCTCGCTGGCGTTAGACCGCCCCGCCCCCGAACGCGACTACGTCGCGGTGTTCGACCAGATCCGCGCGCAGCTGAGGGCCTGGCCCCCCGACCGCGACGCGCTGGTCGGCGACCGCGCCCTGACGCTGCACGCCTACGAGTCGATCCGCCTGGGGATGATCGACCGCGTCATCACCGGCGACGAGAAGAAGCAGCTCGAGCGCGACGGCTGGCTCGCCAAGGTCAAGGCGATGGACCAGCGCTCGCTCGACCAGGACGAGCTGTTCTACCTGCGGGCGATGAACGAGATCATCGACCTGTCCGACAAGCCGTACCACCAGCGGGTCGAACCGCTGTCGGAGGTCCTCGCCCGGACCCGGCCCGACGCCGACGTCGACGACGCGCAGCCGCTGCCGCCGCTCGCGACGCGGCTGTTCCTGATCGGCCTGGGGGACGCCATCGAGCTGATCGCCCGCGACCGCGCGCTCGCCGAGGGGTGGTTGCTGACCGTGGCGAGCGCCGCCGGCTTCGACATGCCGCCGTACCGGACCAACCCGCTCAACAACCGGCCCTACGAGGCGACCCGCGACGCCGACGGCGTGGTGATGCAGCTGAACGACCTCAGCGTGCCCAACCCGCGGGTTGCGATCCCGCTGGACACCGGCATCGGGCCTTAGTGGGCCCCACGAAGCGGGCCCCTCATCGTTGGCTCAAAGTTCAACGCGGCGGTTACGTAGACAGCGGCGTGGGCGCCGCCCGCAGCCGCGACGCGACCTCCCGCGCCCGCGGTGCGGCGAGCTCGCCCGGCCCGACCGCCAGCGACAGCATCGCCCGGCGGATCACGCCCTTCTCCATAAACAGGTCGAACAGCCGCCAGCGCGACTCGCAGGCCGACGCTTCGAGCTCGGGAGCGGCGGCGGCGCCGAGGTCGCCGGGCTGGATGGTCTCGACCGCGGACCAGTCGCGCTCGGGCGAGGTGACCAGCGTGCCGAGGAACGCCGACTCGTCGAGCGGCGTCATCACCGCCGCGTCGAACCGAGACTCTACCTGGTAGACTGGGTGCGTGTCGAGCTTGTGTGTGCGGATCGAGACCACCAGGCTGATGTCGGTCTGAGCGGCTTCCTGCTCGCAGCGCCAGTAGACCTGCGTGTGGAACGGGAAGCCCTCGTGCGGGCCGTACTCGATCACGAGGTCGGCGCCACGGATATAGGCGTCTTGCACCCGTGGCGCGGGCTGACCGACCGGCGACCACGCCCAGAGCTTGGGCGAGGCCACAACGCCACCCTGGAGCGTGAGTTTCGCGCCGTCTTGCGGCGCGGTCGGGTTGAGGCAGAGCTGCAACGCGTCGTTAGTAAAGACGGCCTCTTCCGTGGTGAGCTGCCACACGTGGTTGTCGCTCCTCGGTTTCTATTTCCAGAGTTCGACTGCTGGAGTTCTGCTTATTGGGGAGCCCTCGACGGCGCTCTGCTGCCAGGCGGCAGCGCGACGCGGGTGGCGTGGGCGCAATAAAAAACCCCGCCGAACACCCGAGGGTGTTGCGACGGGGCCGGAACAGAGAAGAGGCCGTTGTGCTTACGCTGAGATATGAAAGGTATTAGGCAATCGCCTGCCGCAAATCTGCGGGGGTTCGTCCGTGACAGCCGGCCCCCTCTTCTCCATCAGAGATGATACCAGAACCGACCGAAATGTCCAGACTTTTGTCACTTCAAACTGGGGCGGGAATGTGCCAAACTGCTGTCAAAACGGCCTTAACTCTCGCCTGGGAAGGGTTTACGGAAAGAGCTGTTTTTGACTCCCCAAATCGCTCGCCGCGACAATTGCCGCCCCGAAGCTCCGAAAACGCCCCTCGCGGCGGCCCAATCGGAATTGTCGGCGGTCCTACCAATCCTGATCGCCCTGCCCAGCAGGGCTTATTCCCCGAGGGCACCTGTGGACGCGAATTTTTTCTCCGAGCTTGCAGCTGTGGCAAAGCAAGCAGGGCGCGCCGGCGGGCAGCGGCTGATGGAGCTCCGCGACTCGTTTGAGGTCTCGGAGAAGGGGAGCTTCGACTTCGTGACCAACGCCGACATCGCCTCGCAGAAGGCGGTTTTCGAGTGCATCAGCGACTCGTACCCCTACCATCTGCTGATGGGCGAGGAAGGCGACACGCACGGCCCCCCCGCCGACGACGAGTCAATTGTGTGGGTGGTCGACCCGCTGGACGGCACCACGAACTACCTGCACCAGTTCCCGTTTTTCGCGGTCTCGATCGCGGCGGTGCAGGCGTCGCGGCCGCGGGCGGCGTGCGTCTACGACCCGCTGCACGACGACTTCTACTGGGCCGCCGAAGGCGCCGGCGCCTGGCGCAATGAGGAACGGCTGCAGGTCAGCGGCGCCGAGCGGCTGAGCGACTCGCTGCTCTCGATGAGCCTGCCCCCGCAGGTGGCGAGCGACTCGCCCGACCTGCTTGACTTCTTGAACCTGGTGCGGGAGTGCCAGGCGATCCGCCGGACCGGCTCGGCCGCCATGAACCTGGCCCTGCTGGCCGCCGGCAAGATCGACGGCTACTGGGCCCGGCAGATCAAGCCGTGGGACGTCGCGGCGGGGGTTTTGCTGATCCAAGAGGCCGGTGGCGTCGTATCCAACCCAGTAGGCGATCCGTTCGACCTGTGGCAGGCAAATCTAACCGCGGCCTGCTCGGCGGGCGTTCACCATGAGCTGGTTTCTCACCTCAGCCGCTAGCGGATGCGACGGCTGCGACGGTTATCCGGCGGCCTTTTGTACGCCCGCTCCGCCAGGCGGGCCCAGGAGGCCCCTTCCGTTTTGAGGGCCTGGGGCCGCTCGGTAGGATAGGTAGCTGAGGGCGTCTACCTGCATGGCGGGGCGCCCGCGGTGCGTCTCACCCTTCGGCTCTTCTTTGATGTCCAGCGTCCCAGCCTCAGCCCCGCCGCCAACCGTGCTCCGCCGAGCCGCGGCGGCCGCCTGCGCGACGCTGCTGCTATTGCTGGCGATCGGCAGTCAGGTAGCGGCCCAACCCGAAGCTGAGACCACCCCCGCAACCGACGCCCCCGCGGCATCCCCCCAAGCCAGCGACCCCGGGCTCACTGCGCCGCCGCCCGCCGGCCCCGACACCACCATCTGGATCAACGACGCCGGCGCGCCACGCCCGGTCGTCGGGGTCAGCTACGACGAGTTCGCCAAGGCGTGGCGGGCCTACCAGCAGGGCGACGAGTCGCCGGCCGGGCCGCGGTACACCCTGACCCGCGTCAGCGCCGATGGCCGCCAGGTGAACGGCCACGCGGCGATCGATGTCACGATCGAGCTGACCCTCCACACCGACGGCCGCGTCGAGGCCCCGATCGGCTTTAACGGCGCGGTGCTCGACCAGCTCCCAACCGGCCTCGGCGCGGACGACACCTTTGGCTACTCCGAGCAAGCCGAGGCCTACACGGTCGCGCTCTCCGGGGGCGGCAAGCGGACGCTGAAGCTGTCGCTCTTGGCGCCGATCCGCACGACCGGCCAGGTGAACGAACTCTCGCTCTCGCTCCCCAGGGCGACCGTGTCGGAGCTTGGGCTGCAGCTCAACGGCCGCGCGACCGACGTGCTGCCGCTCGACGACGCGCTGTTGTCGGTCGACCAGACCGACGCCGGCGCCCGGCTCTCCGTGACCGGCGGCGTTGGCCGCCTGCGGCTGCGGTGGCGGAGCCCCGACCAGGCGCAGGCCGCCGCCCAGTCCGTGCTCGACGCCGAGGGCGAGGTCCTCTGCGTTGTCGACGGCGGCGGCGTCAAGTCGACCACGCGGCTCAGCGTGCGGAGCTACGGCGGCGAGTTCGAACGCTTCACTGTCCGGCTGCCGCGCGGGGCCAGGCTGGTGCGGGCCGAGGGGGCCGAGAACACCCTCGCGCGCATCGAACAGAGCGCCGACAGCAAGACCTGCTCGGTGCTGCTCCCTGAGAAGACGGCCGGGCCGGTCTCGGTCGAGCTGATCACCGAGCAGCCGATCGGGGGTGGCGGCGTAGGGAGCGAACCGCCCAACGGCTCGAGCGTCGACCTGGCGGGCTTCGAGGTGATCGGCGCCGTGCGCCAGGGGGGCTACCAGGCGATCGTCGTCGACGAAGACACCCAGCTGCGGTGGGGCGACCTCCGCGGCGCGCGACGGGTCGCGGTCGAGGAGCTGCCGCCGTCGCTGTCGGCGGCGGGCGTGGCCCACGCGGTCCGCTTCTTCCGCGGCGACTGCCGCATCCCGATTGAGGTCAGCCAGCGCGAGACCCGCATCCAGGTCTCGCCCAGCTACCACCTCGAGATCCTGCCCGACGTCGCGCTGCTGCACGTCACGACCCGCTACCAGATTATCGGCGCGCCGGTGCTCGACTTCAGCTACAACCTCAACGACTGGACCCAGCTCACCGCCGACCCGATCGAGCCCGCCGAGCTGATCGACTCCAGCTCCTACGGGCAGTGGGACGAGGGCGTGCTCGACATCCCGCTGACCCGCCCGCAGGCCGGCAACCTGACGGTCAGCTTCCACGCCCGCAAGCAGGAGCTGCTGCCGGATGGTTCGGCCTTCAGCTTCGTGCTGCCGCAGCCGCGGCGGCCGGCGCCGTTCACGCTCGACCGGCGGCAGCTGCGGGTCACGGTCGACCCGAGCCTGCGGCTGTCGATCGACCCCAGCACCTTCGAGACCCTCGAGCCGGCGCCCGCGACCAACGACCAAGCGGCCGCCGACGGCGGCGGGCAGACCTTCGAGTTCCGCGACGACGCCTACGCCCTGCTGCCGGGCCAGCCGATGCGGCTGGTCGGGAAGATCACCCGCCGCGCGGGCGAGCTGCACTCGCACGCCGCCAAGACCGACGTCACGCTCTACTCGGAGTCGGCGTCAGTCCTGCAGCAGTTCGACCTGGAGGTCCGCAAGCAGCCGCTCGACCAGATCGCGTTCACGCTGCCCAAGGAGCTGCCGGTCGATACTGAGCTGGCCTTCGAGCTCGAGACCGCGTCGCGCTCCGCCAACGACGCGCCGGAGACCACCCTCTACGAAAAGCTTGACGCGACCGTTGACCCCACGACGCGGCGGGTCAACGTTAGACTGCCGCGTCCCTGGCTCGGTGCGCTCAACCTGAACGTCTACTACTCGCTCGACCAGGGCGCCGACAGCATCGCCGCCGGCCGCGCGATGAGCCTGCCGCTGCTGACCCCGCGCGGCGTGCCGCGGATCTCGTTCGACGCGGCCGTCTACGCGCCGGGCGAGGCCGAGCTCAAACTCGACGCGGCGTCCGCGGGCTGGGACGTCGACGAGTCGGCCGCCGGACGCCTCAAGGTCCGCGGGACGAGGGCCTCGGGGACGCTACGCGTGTCGACCGCGCCGCAGCGCAGGCTCCTCGAGGCGCAGCCGATCGTGACCCGAGTGCTGCGGCAGAGCTGGCGGCGGGGGTCGACCCTGCAGCAGCGTTCGGCCTGGCAGGTCGTCGGCGCTGGCGGCGAGGTGCGGCTGAAGCTGCCCACCGGCGTCGACCCGGCTTCGGTGCTGTTCCATGTCGACGGCGTCCGCGCCCCGCTGCCCGAGCCCCGGGACAACGGCGAGCTGCGTATCGCGTTGCCGGCGGACCTGACTGGCGATGGGGGGGCGCACACCATCGAGGCCCGCCGGGTCGACCGCCTGTCGTCGGAGAGCGGCGGCAGGATGACGCTCCGCCCACTTCAGCTGCTGGGGGACGACAGCCAAGCGTTCTGCTACTGGCAGGTGATCCTGCCGAGCGACCGCTGGCTGGTGGGGGCCCCGAAGGACCTGCGACCGGCGTGGCGTGTCGGCTGGTCCCGCGGCCGGCTCCGCCGGCTGCCGGCCAAGAACGCGGACGACCTCGAAAACTGGGTCGGCGCGTCGCACCAGAACCTCCCGCTCGCCGACAGCGAGCACGCCTACTTGTACTCGGCGCTCTCCCTCCCGACGGGGCAGTGGCGGACCACGACCGTCGACCAGAAGCTGGCCGCCCTCGCGGCGTCCATCGGCGTGCTGGCGGTCGGCCTGCTGGCGGTCTACGCCCCGGTCCGCATCCGCTACACCGTGGTGGGCGCGGCCTGCGTGCTGGTGCTGCTGGCCGGCTACTGGCGGCCGGCCGATCTGGCCCTGGCCGCGCAGGCGGGGGCGCTCGGGCTGGTCGCGATGTTCGCCGGCTGGATCGCGATGCTCACCCTCGCGCCGCGCAAGAGGCCGCTCGTTAGCCTATCGGACGACTCGACCTCCATCCGCCGCTCGACCGCCGGGCACTCGCCCCAGCTGAGCGTGGCGGGCGGCGCCGTTTCGACCAACGCGCAGACGGTCTCGCTCGAGACCTCCAAACCCCTCTCCTGAACCCGCGTCATGCGTCCGCAGCCCACCCCGCCGTTGCCCGTTGCGCCGCCGTTGCCCATCGCGCCGTTAGGGCTCATTGCGCCGCTGCTGCTAGCTGCGTTGGCGGTGGTCGCGGCGGCCGACGAGCCGGGGGTTGAGCCCTACCGGCGGGTCTACGCGCCGGCCGACCGGCCCGACGCGTGGCCCAAGACGACCGACGCCTGGGTGCCGGTCGCACGGGACGAGGTCGCGCGGCTGCTGAACGGCCCCCAGCTCTCTGCCCCGCAGGCCGACGACGCCGCTGAGCGTCTGACCGTGCGGGCGCGGGTCTCTCAGTCAACGCTGACCGCCGAGGGGGAGTTGACCGTGGAGCTGCACGGCCGCCCCGAGGCGTTCCTGCCGTGGCCAACTGGTCAGACGCCGGTGAGGTCGGCGAGCTGGGCCTCCGACCAGCAGCCCGCGGTGCTGGGCGACTGGGGCGGGGGTCCGAACCCCCCGCACGGGCTGCTGATCGACCGCGCCGGGGTGCTTAGCTTTGAGCTTAGCGGCAGCCCCGTCAGCGAGACCGCCACCCGAGCCGAGTACCTGCTCGGGCTGCCGGCGGCCGCCACCACCACGGTGACCCTCGACCTGCCGGCCGGCGTGACGCCGACCGTCGACCGGGGGATCGTTGAGGCGGGCCCGCCGGACGACAACCAAACCGAAGCTGCCGGCGACCAACGATGGGTCATCCGCGTGGCCCCGGGCGGGCCGCTCCGGATTGTGCTCGCGAAGCCGACCCCCGCGGCGGCGGCCGAGGGCCCTGGGTTCGACGCCACCCAGCAGGTGACCCACACGATTGACGAGGCCGGGGTGGTTTCGCACTGCCGGTTCCATCTGACCGCGGCCCGCGAGCTCCCGGGCGCCGTGCGGCTGATCGCGCCGCCGGGGGCGTCGTTGATCGGCGCGACGCAAGACTCGCTGCCGGTCACCTGGACGCTCCGCGAGGAGGAAGCGGCCGAAACCGTTATCCGCGTGGCGTTGAAAAGAAGCTCGGAAACAGAGTGCGACCTGGAGCTGGTCTTCGCAGCGCCGTGGGAGCCCGGCCAGGAGGCCGCGTTGCCGATGCCGGTGCTGCTTGGGGCACACTGGAAGGAGGGCTCCGCCGAGGTCCGCCTGTCCGAGCCGCTCGAGCTGATCGACATCGCGGAGCTGACCCACGCCCACCGGCAACCGACCCCGCCAGAAGATCAGGATCAGGCGGCGCTCTCGCTGCGGCTGTCGCGTCCCAACGCGAGCGTCCGCTTACAGGTAGCGAGTCGGACCGCGGCGATCGAGGCCTCCGTTGCGCGGCGGGTAACGCTGACCATCGATCCCCAGCGGGACCTCCTGCTGGCGCAGTCGACCGTTACGCTGGCAGTAGACAACCCCGCCGAGGCCCCGCGGCACGAGCTGCGGGCCACGCTCGACCGCAACTGGCGGCTGACCTCGGTCGAGGCGACGCCGAGCAGCATCCTCGAGAGTTGGGACGACGTCCAACACGGCGGCAAGCGGGTCGCGGTTATGCGGCTCGCACCCAGCGCCGCCGAGAACGCCGGCGCCGCGGTCACGTTGCAGCTCGCCCGCCGCGTCCGCCGGGGTGACGAGGGCGTCGCGTTGACCGAGCTGCTTGGCGTCGGCCTGAGCGGCGCGCGAATCCGGGCGGACTCACTGACCCTGACGACCGCCGCGCCATACCGGCTGCGGCTGCAGGACGCCCCCAGCCCGGCGAATTCTGCCGACACGCCCGAGGGTTCCGTGCGATTCGAAACCGGACGGACCCCGCTGCGTGCGCTGCTGGCGGGCGGGGTAGCGGAGGTTATCTCTGACCGCACCCCGCCGCCCGGCAGATGCGCGGTGCGGGTCGCTAATTCGGACGGCGAGTGGACCTACCGCGCCGAGCTCACCGCCCCGGCGACCGAGGGTGGCCAGCTGGCGCTGGTGAGGTTCGAACCGCCGCTGCCGGAGTCCGCCGTGCTGAGCGTCGGGGACCGCGTGCTGGGACGGTCGGCGCTGTTAGTGTCGCCGCGGGACGACTCATTCCCGGTGCAGGCGGGGATGCTGGCGTTGCCGCTGGAAGAGAGTGGGCCCACGCGGTTCCGCATCGACTTCAGCCTGCCCAACCAGGCGCCGCTGGATATCCCGCTCCCGTCACTCGACGGGGTCAGCGTGCAACGCGGAGTGCTGACGCTGGCCGGGGCAGGGCGGGGGAGCGTCGGCCTGCGGTCGAGCGGACTGACGCCGGCGGCCAGCGACGCAGCCGGCGACAGCGAGCTGCGGTTTACGTTCGACCCCAACCGGGTCGGCGCGCTCGACCTGTCGGCGATCGTCACCCGTCAACAAACAGGCCCCGCCGAGCTGCCGCTGCGGCTCCGCGATATCGAAACCCGCGTGCTCGCCAACGGCCGGCTGGTGCATCATGTCCGCTACCGGCTGCGGCCAACCAACCGCGAGCAGACGCTGCCGCTCCCTGCCGGGGCGGTGCTGCTCGGCGCTCAGGACGGGCTGGGGCTGCCGATTGCTCAGGACATCAACTCCCGGGATCAGGGGGTGCTCGCCTTCGCCGCCGCCGCCGAGCCGCGCGACGTCAGCCTCACCCTCGAGTCTATCGGCCAAGGCTGGTCGCCGGGCGCGCCGCTGCCACTGGCGGGCCTCCACCGCGGCGCCGCGGCGGGCTGGGTCTGGCGCGTATACCTCCCCAGCTCCTACGACCTCGGGGGCCCCTCGTGCGCTGTCATGACCGACTACGGCCGGCGGCAGAGCCGGCTGCTGGGGCCGGTGGCGGGCGTGCTGCGGGCGGGCGGGCTCAACCCGTTTGTCCCCCGCACTTGGTGGCCGACCGAAACCGCTTCACGGTCGGGCGAGCCCTGGAGTGCGCTCAACTGCCCCCCCGGCTGGCGTTGCTACGAAATCCCCTGCGTCGGCTCGACCACGCCGGACCTTGTGGTGCGGCATCATGATCAGCTGGTCGGTGGCGCCGCGACGCTGGGGGTGCTGGTCGCCTGCCTGTCTGCTTGGCGGTGGCCTCGCACGCCGCGCTTGCTTGTTACTGTCGCGTTGAGCTCGGCAGTGCTCGCGTTGCTGCTGCCGGCCACGCTGGCGGTGTGGGCCGCGTCGGTATGGCTTGGCCTGATCGCCGGCGCCATGCTCGGCCCCCTGGTGCGGGCGGCGGCGCGGCTTGCGCCGCTGCCGCTCGGCTGGCGGGCGCCGCTGACAGTCGCGACGCCGACCACCCCAACGACGGCGACAAGCCTCGGGGTGCTGTTGGCGGCGGCGGTGTTCACGGCGCCGACCGCCGCGGCGCCGCCGGACGCCCCCCCGCTGCCAACCGTGCTGATCCCGGTCAACGCCGACGCCGAGCCGGTCGGCGACAAGTGGTACCTCGAGGGCGAGTTCCTGAATCGGCTGCGGCAGGCCAACGGACCCCGGTCGTCGACGCCCGCCGAGTGGGCGCTCAACCGGGTCACGCTGCAGGGCGCGTTGCGGGGGCCGCTGGCCGCCGCCGGCGGCGGCGCCGAGCCGTGGCAGATGATCATCGAGGTGACCACCCGCCGCCGCGACACCGTGGCGGAACTCCCCCTGCGGCGGGGCGACGCGGCCTGGCCAGACAAGGCCGATGTCGACGGCATCGCCGAGCCTATCGAGTGGGACAGCAGTGGCGACGGCTGCGCAATCCGCATCGCCGAGCCGGGCCGACGGAGGATCGCGCTCACGTTCACCCCCGTCATCGAGGTCGACGAGATCTTGCCGGAGATCCAGTTGTCGCTGCCACGCTGCAGCCGCTCGCTGCTGCGGCTGGCGGTCTCCGACGCGGTGACGCCCGTGCGGGCGCCGGGGCTCGCCGCGCCGCTGCAGCGATCCGCCGGCGGTGATGAGGTGGTCGCCGACCTCTCGGGCGAGGACCACCTCGTGCTGCAATGGCAGGCCGGCGCCGAGAGCGCGCAGGTCGGTCAGGCGTTGTGCGACCAGCAGCAGTGGCTGCGGGTCACGCCCAACGGGGCGTCGATCGAGGTCCGCTGCGTGCTCGAGGGGACCGCCCCGCTCCCCCGCCAGCTGCGGTTCGCAGACGCCGGCTCGCAGCCAATGGCGGACGAACTGCTCCTTGCCCCCCTCAGCGATTGGGACGCCAAGCAGACCAAGCTAACCTACACCGGCCGGTTCCCGCTCGACCGCGAAAGCGGCTACGGCCGGTACAGCATCGCCGCCGCGTCCCCGGCCAACGTCACGGTCCGGTCGCGGTTGATGGCGTTCACCGCCGCGCGGGGGCTGTCGGTCACCACGCCAGCGACCAGCGGCGTCGCGACGTTCGACGCCGACGAGTTCGCGTTGCGGTGGAACCAGGGCGAGAGCGAGCCCGACGAGGCCCCCGACCGGGCGTTCGTCGCCTCGACCGTGTCGGCCCGCTGGGAGGTGCAGTCCGACCCGCGGCCCACGCAGCTCAGCATCGACGAGCAAAGCCTGCGGCTGGTGGTCGGGCAGGACGAATCGACCGCGCGGCTGACAGTCGCCTCCAACCGGAGCGGGTGGCCGCTCGGCAAGCTGGACATCGATGTGCCCGCGTCCTTCGAGCTGCTCGACTGCCGCCTAGTCGAGGGCGCCGAGTCGACGCCTCTGCGGGCCACCCGGCCGTCGCCTACGCGGGCGGTGGTATTCGCTACGCCGACGCCGGGCGCTCTCACCGAATCCGCGACCGCGTCCGGACCCGAGGTGCGGCTGTACGGCCGGATTGACGTCACCGCCGGCCGGCCCACGCCGCTCCCCGTGCTGCGAGCCACGGTCGCCCAAGCGGGCGCCTTGGCCATCGATCTCTGGCGGACGCCGGACAGCCTGGTCCGCTTGGCGGCAGAGCACACCGCCGCGCTCGACCCGCCGACAACCCCGCGGACGCAGCGGCGCGAAACCATGGTTGGCTCGGTACGACTCCTGCCCGGCCAGGCGGTGCCCGAGATCGTGGTTTCAAACAACAACCTCGGCTACCGGGTCAGCCACGTGACGGCCCATCAGCGGACGCCGGCCGGCGTGCGGCACCGCATCGCGGCGACCGTGCGTGTGGTGTCGGGCGAGGTGAGCGAGCTGCCGCTGCAGCTCGCCGACGACTCGCCGACGTTCAAGCTGGTTGCGCCCGAGGGCGGAACGCTAACGGCCGCCCCGCTGGAAGGCGTCGGTCGCTGGCGGATCAGTCTGCCGACCCCGCTCAGGACGGGGCAGGCGGTCGAGGTGCAACTGGAGTCGCGGCAGGAATCCGTTCCGGGAGAGCACTCGGCCGTGATGGCGCGGTTCCCCGACGCCCAGGAAAGCGACTCGCTAGTGGCGCTGCACGCGGGCCCGCACCTTGCCGAGGGGCGCTGGCTGACCGAGAACCTGGCGCCCGCGAGCGGACGGCACGAGGCGCCCACCGTGGCGTTCGCCGGCCCCGGGTGGACGCTCTACCAGGCGAACCGGTCCAGCCGCGCCGGGGTCGCCTGGACCCGCCGCGACAAGCGACGGCCCGAGTGCATTGTGCGACTCACCGAGACCACCGCCACGCCCGACCCCTTGGGCCGCCTGGCGATCACCGCCCGCCTATTGGTGGACCCCAACGGGGCGACGTTCTGTCGGCTGCAGCTCGATGAAGCGAGCGAGCTTGCCGCGATCGAGGTCGACGGCCGCGGGCCGGTTACGACCCGCGAGTCGCCCGGCGTGTGGCGGGTCACGCTGCTCAACCGCCGCACCCCCCAACTGCTGAGCGTCACCGCGTTGTGGACGCGGCCGGCCGGCAGGCAGGTGGTGATGGCGCCGCAGCTGGTCTCTGCGGAAGGCGAACCGATCGAGCCCGAGAAAGCGATGGTAGAGCTGGTCGAGTCGCCTGCGGCGCGGCTCCGCATCGCGACCACGGGCGACCAGATCACCGCCGACGAGCAGTCGATACTGCGTCTGCAGGCAATGCTCGAGCACCCGCCGCGCGCGGGCGAGGAATCGGCGTGGTGGCTGAGCCGGCTGCGGGACGCGAAGCAGTCGGTCGAGGCGGTCCATCGTGGTGAAGAATCTCGACGCGACCAGACAACCGACCAGGGGGGCATCCCGGCGGTCGCGTCTTCCGACTCCGCACTGCTGGCCGCGGCCGACAAACAGCTCGCGGCCGAGTTCACCTACCAGCCCAAAGCCGAAGCCGCCCCGATTGACGGCGAGCGCCGACTAATAACGCTGCCGTCGGCGGGCCCTGAACTAACTATAACCGTCGACGCGCGACGCGCGACCGACCTGGCCGGGCGGGTCGTGCTGGCGTTGGTCGCGGCGGCCGCCGCGGTCGGCTACCACGCGGTGTGTCAGCGGCCGGAGGTCATCGGCGTGCTAGAGCAGCGTCACAACACGGTAGTGGCCCTCGGCGGGCTGGCGTGGTGGCTCTGGCTGCCGCTGCCGGCCTGCGGCCTGCTGCTGATGGCCGCCGCTGCCGTGGCCGAGGCGCAGGCCCGCTACTGCCGGATCCTCTCGAACCGCTGACCGGCCTAAGCAAGGCCGCTCAACCGAGGCCGTCGCGGACGAAGCTGTCGGAGATGGTGCGTTCGGCGACGCGGCCCATCTCCTCGTGCGTGCGGCGCTGCCCCACGGTGTGCCAGGCGGTCACCTCCTGCAGCTCCGGCATGATCTCCAGCAGCTGGTTCTCCAGCATAGTGATGAACCGGTCCATGTTCTGCTCGTTGTTGGCCTCCTTCATGGCGCGGACGGTCTTCATCGTCCGCAGCATGCGGGCCCGGTTGAGCACAGCGCCGGAGAGGGGCGCCTCGGAGTCGACCAGCAGGTCCGCGATTGGCACCTCGAGAGCCTGCTGCCAGGTGTAGAGGTCCGAGAGCCGGAGGTCCGCCTTGGGATCGAGCTGCGAGCGGACCTGCTCCATGCTCATCCCGGTGCGGCGGACGACACTGCGGTGCGAAACGCCCTGTTCTTTCTGCACCTCGCTGATGCGGTGCAGGGGCCGGGTCTGTGCGGGTTGCTTGCCCGTCGGCGCGACGGGGGCTCCGCTGCCGTTGTTCAAGCCGGGGGTGGCGCTGCAGTCGTCGACAAGATTCATGGGGGCCTCCGTCCTCTAGTTCCGTTGGCAGATGAGAAAAGGGGGTGCCGGCGGTCCCCGCTCCCAACGTACGCACCTCGGGCGTCGTTGGATCGCTAGAGAACGCCTCATGTGCCGTGCAGTCGCCCGTGCCTGGCGACGCTGGTCTGCTGACAGCGAAGCCGTTTGCCGTGACACGGGCAGCGACGGACCCAGCACTTTCAGCCGCGGCGAATCGGGTCGCCGCCGGCGTTTGGGTCCGCAGGAGAAGGGGGCCGATCAGTGGCCGCCAATCCCCGTTCCGCGATCATCCTAAGCAGGTGATCGAGCCGGGGCAAGGTTTCTTGGCGCGAATCCTAACTGGCGACTCGGTAAGAAGTTACAGGCCGCGGCGGGGCCTGGGCGAATCGACACACTCTTGTGGTCGACGAGAGAACTTTTGGTCGATCTCACGACACGAAACCCGCCACGCTGTTGCATATTCGAGCACGCTGCAGCGTTCCGCATTTTGCGAAAATTTTTCTCCGTTCCAGCCGACGGCTTGACCGTTTCGCCGATTCTGGCGTTGCCGCCAGCCGGCGCCTGCGGCGCCGTGGTTGATGTCGCACCGGCGGCGTGCCGCATCACTCGCCGAGGGCAAAGTCGCCCATCGCGCCCAGGAAGTTGGGCTTCGGCAGCGGCGGGATCTGGCCGACGCCCGGCTGCGACTTACTCGCCTCCGCCCGCTCCCCACGCGGGGCCCGGAGCGGAGCGGGGACGTTGGCTTGCGCGGGTTCGACCTCGATCACCTGGAAGCCCCGCAGGCGGCTGTGCGCGGCCACCATCGCGGCGTGCGTCGCGGCCGGGCGGCGGAGGTCCTCGATGCTGAGGTCGTCGTCGGCGCCCATGTACAGGGTCCGGAGCTCATTGGCGTTGATCGTCGAGACCCCGTCGTGCACGATCACCACGCGGCCCGCCGCGCGACGCTTGACGTCGCGGAGCGTGCCGCCGAGGCCCTGCCGCGATCCGCTCCGCACCACCGACACCTGCGGGAACTTGGCCGCGATCTCGTTGGCGATCTCGAACGAGTCGTCGGTCGAGCCGTCGTCGACAATAAGGAGCTCGAACCGCGGGGTCAGCTCGGCCGCGACTTCCAGCACCCGCTCCACGTTGCGGCGCAGCTGCGCCTCGGCATTGTGGATGGGAAGAACGATGGTCAGAGAGGTGTCCATGGTAGGTTGGTTCCCGCGGGGGTACAGGGCTCGCGTCCGCAACAGGGACGCGTCGCGCCCTGGCTGCAACTACGCATCGACGGTTTGGGGCGCCCGCTCTAGGCGCCCGGCGAGTTGTCGGACTGCTCCACGTTTTCTGCCGGCAGTGGTGATCGGGGTGGCGCGTCTGGCGCCGGTCGCCCGACCGGGTCGCAGCGGTTTTGCGGCGTATGGCTGCGCGCGGCCCGTTGCGGTATGCTCGACCCTCTGGTTTGCCCCCTCGCCACGACACGCTACCCACCCATGGCCGAGCCCGCTTTCACCGACCCCACGACGCTGCTGCCAGCCGTGGCCCAGGACGCCGCGTCGGGCCAGGTGCTGATGCTCGCCTACATGAACCGCGAGGCCTACGAGGAAACCCTCCGCACCGGCCGCGCCGTCTACTACAGCCGCAGCAAGCAGCGGCTGTGGCGCAAGGGCGAGCAGAGCGGCAACGAGCAGCTCGTCGAGCAGGTCCTCATCGACTGCGACGCCGACGCTATTGTGCTGCGGGTCAAGCAGCTCGGCGGGGCCGCCTGCCACACCGGCCACCAGAGTTGTTTTTACCGCGAGGTCACCGACCAGGGGCTGCGGGTCGTGGGCGAACGCGTCTTCAACCCCGACGACGTCTACGGGCCGCCCCAGTCCTAAGCGGCCGCCCACGGCGGCCCCCACACGCATCTATCACCAACGCGGGAGGCCGCTGACCAGCGTCCCGGCCCGACGGAGAAAACTACCCCATGAGTGCAGAAGAACGACTCGCTTCGCTTGGCGTCGAACTCCCCCCGGCCCCCAAGGCGATGGGCTTGTACAAGCCCGTGCTGACGGTCGCCGGCCTGGCCCACACGTCCGGCCACGGCCCGCTGCACGCCGACGGCACGCTCACCAAGGGCCGCATCGGGGCCGAGCTCGACACCGCCGCCGGCTACCAGGCGGCCCGCCAAACCGGCCTGGCGATGCTCGCCACGCTCCGCGAGGAGTACGGCAGCCTCGACCGCATCGAACGCCTCGTCAAGACCTTCGGCCTGGTCTGCTGCACCCCCGAGTTCACCGACCAGCCGGCCGTGATCAACGGCTTCAGCGAGCTGATGCGGGACGTCTTCGGCCCGGACCACGGCGTCGCGGCCCGCAGCGCGGTCGGCGCGCCGGCGTTGCCCGCCGGCATGGCGGTCGAGATCGAGGCCGTCTTCGCCCTCAAGCCCCAGTAGCGCGGCAAACTCCGTAACGCGGCAAACTCAGCAACGCGGCAGACTCCGTAGCTCCGCAAACCCAGCAACTGGCGGCTACAGCTCGATTGTCTGCGGCACGACTTCGAAGTCCGCCGGCGGGGCCGGCGTCGGGAAGTTGCCGTCGTGGTGGAAGGTGCGGTTGACGCCGAACCGGGCCGACTCGTCCAACGCCTCGCGCAGGCGGTCGAGCACGTCGTCGCGTGACTCGGCGCCCGGCAGGTCGGCGATGGCGCAGGTGATCGTGTTGGTCAGCTCGTGGCCATCGACGACGAACTTGGTCTCGGCGATCTGCTGACGCACCGCGTCGATGGTGTCGGTCATGCCGTCGATGTTCCCCTCGTCCAGCATCAGCAGCAGCTGGTCGTCGTCGTAGGCGGCGACCAGCTCGGCGTTGGGGGCGGCGTCGCGGACCAGCTGGGTGATCTTGGCGCGGAGCTTGTCGGTGGCGCCCGCCTCCTGCTCGCCCTCGCACGGGTCCCGCCGCACGAGGACCGCGGCGCGGAACGTCTGGTCGGAGCCGTCGTTGAGCACGTCGTCGAGCTGCTTGAGCAGGCTGTCGAGCGTGGCGATGCCGGCCTCGGCCGCGGCGTCCGACGCCGCCGCGCGGCTCTGCTCTTCCTGCGAGTCGCGGACCTCGCCCACCTTTTCCGACAGCTCGCCCGACTTCTCCACCAGCTTCGCGCGGACCTCCTCGCTCTCCAGGCCCTCGTCGACCAGGGCGTCGAACTCACCGCTGATGCGCTCGACCTCTTCGACCCCCGCCGCCGCGGACTCACGCAGGCCCTCGTTGGGCAGTTGGTCGATCTGGCTCTGCGCGGTCTCGAGGTACGCGTGGTTGGCGTCCTGGATGCTCTTGGCGTTGGCGTCGAAGGCGTCGGCGTCGTCCTGCGACTCCTGCAGCTCCTGGCCCATCCGCGACAACTGCGCCTGGAACGCCGCCAGCCCGGACATCAGGTCCTCGTCCTCGGGCTCCTCGGCGACCGGCTCCTGGGCGGGCTCCTCGACCGGCGACGCGGCGTCGACCGGCGACTGCACCAACGGCTCCTCGTCCCCCTTCTTGCGACGCAGCGCAGGCAGCCGCACCGAGGGGAGCTCGAGGGCCATCCCGAACCTCGCCCCCAGCACGTAGCCCAGGCAGAGGTTGAATGAAGCGATCAGCGCGATAGTAAGCTGCAACATAGTCTCGGCTCGGCCGAAGGGAAGTGGGCGCACACGTGCAACCCTACGTCGCTCCGCGGCGCCACGCCGCCGGCCCTGCCCGGACCGCGACAACCGCCACGGGCGGGTCGTCGCGAATGCAACGGCAACGACAATCGCACCGGCTAATCCAATTCAAGAACAAGAGCCGGCGGCGTCAGCCGCCGGAGCAGCTCGCCGTGCAAGTCGCCGGCGCGGGTTCGGCTCCCCCGGCAGACGCCGGGGGCTCTTGGCTGGCTAGCGTTTGTGGGTCGACTTCGTTCTGTCCGAATATTCGCAGCGAGGGGACAAAACCCTCACCGGCCGGATCGCCGTCGTTTGTGTTTCCCCCTACTGCTGCAGGCTCTGCCGAGGTTTCCGACACACGCTGCGGCGCCGGTTTTGTCCGCTGCGCTGACTCCCGGTTGGCCGACGCTTTGATTTGATCTGCCATCTCACGCAGCGCTGCGGCGACCGGCGAGGGCCGCTTGGTTGTGCTTGCAGGCTGCGCGGCGGGGTGGGGCTGCTCCCCCGGCTGACGCCGGGGGCTCTCGTTGAGCGTGCAGCGCTCCCCTGCCGCTGGTCTCGCGGAAGCGATTTGCTGGATCTCTTGCTCGAGGCTCCACGGCTGCTTCGGCTTCGACTTGGCTAGCTGCTGCTTGCGTGTGGCTAGCTCACGCCGCGCGCGGCGCTCCCGCTCTTCTTGGCGGTCCTGCCGGTCGACCAACCACGCCGCGGCCCGCCAGTGCGTGGCCGCCGCCTGCCGCACCGCCTGCAGCGGCCCGAGCCGCGCCGCCATCCGCGCCCGGCGGACCCGCTCGTCAAAGCCGTCGTCGCGGGCCTGCTCCCGCCGGATCGTCTTCTCGCAGCAGCCGACATAGTCGGCCGCCTCGCGGACGGTCATCCCCGCGGTCAGCAGCGCACAAACCTCCCGCTGCTTCCCCTCATCCAGCACCCGTGGTCGCGCCATCATCGGCCCCCTGTCGTTGTCGGCTTGCTTGCGAACATATACATGCGTACACACAGCAATTCTCGCCGACACGAGGGCCAATTTCTACCGAAAAGCACCAAAGTAGCACGACTCTCCGAGTCGTGAAAAAGAGACGCCGCCCCCCACAATCGCCCGCCCAAACGCATCAACCGGACGTCGGGTGGCACGTTCTGAAAGGGCGTGGTGAATCAACAGCGGGGCCACCCGACGCCGCCATCAGCGCCGCTACCTGCCCCCCCGCAGCAATACCCGTCGGCAGAACGGTTTCGTACAATTCCTGTTGCGATTGCATCGGGATCGTTCGCCGCACTGCCCTGAACCATGTCCGCCCAGCCCCTCTACACCCAGCACCAGCGCCTGTTCGCGGGCAACAAGTTTGTCTACCCGGTGCTCAGCCGGCGGTCGGGGGGGATCTCAGTGGGGGTGAACCTGAACCCCGACAAAGTCTGCAACTTCGACTGCGTCTATTGCCAGGTCGATCGCACCACGCAGAGCCCGCAGCGGTTTGTCGAGGTCGATCGCTTGATCACTGAACTGCGTGACGTGCTGACGCAGGCCCACACCGGCGCCCTCTACGACACGCCAAAATTCGCCGCCGTGCCCCCCGCGCTGCGGCGGCTCAATGATCTGGCCTTCAGCGGCGACGGCGAGCCCACCACCTTCGTCAACTTCGACGAGCTGATGCAGCGCTCCGCCCAGGTCAAACGCGAGCTCGGCCTCGACGACGTGAAGATGGTGCTGATCACCAACGCCAGCATGCTGCACCGTCCCCGCGTGCAGCAGGGCCTCGCCACGCTCGACGCCAACCAGGGGGAGATCTGGGCCAAGCTCGACGCCGGCACCGAGGCCTACTACCGCCAGATCATGCGGACCGTGATCCCTCTCACGCGCGTCCTCGAGAACCTGACCACCGCCGCCCGCACACGGCCGCTGGTGATCCAAACCCTGTTCTGCACGCTCGACGGCGCGGCGCCGAGCCCGTCAGAACTCGGCGCGTACTGCGACAGCCTGAACGAGATCACGGCCGCGGGCGGCCAACTCAGCCGCGTGCAGATCTACACCGTCGCCCGCCGCCCGGCGGAGTCCACCGTCGGGCCGCTGCCGCCCGCGGAAGTCGATCGCATCGTCGAGCTGGTGCACCGCCGCACGGGCATTGACGTGCAGGGGTATTATTAGGGAGCGCACCCGCACAATGGGTGGCCGCGAAGCGAACACCCATCGCTAGCGGCTCGCCATCCCGCTAGCGGTGGGCCTGGGGGCCCACCGTACTTGAAATCGAGTTCAGATGGAAAACAGCACACCGAACCCGTACGAATCGTCGCGGGTCGATCGAGATCCCAACGAGAACGTGCTTAATGCGCACTTATCTGTGGCTTGCATAGTTTGGACAGTGATATCCATCGCAATCTGGTTCGGGCAACTACAAATGGCGCCGATCTACGCCGACTTCGGTGTTGAACTGCCTTCACTAACGAGAACACTAATGCATCCTGCATTTCCCTTGCTCCCCATGGCGACCGCAGGCTTCGTTGCTATCGCCGCTCCCTTTCTGTCGAGGCCACAACGTCATCGCCTCTGCCTTGCTTCGAACATCGTTGCGATTTCGTCTGCGTTGCTGGCCACCTATCTCCTATTTGTGCCTGTTGTGATTCTGCTCAACTCGCTGCGATGAACCGAAGCGTAGTAGGGGCGGTAACGAAGCGAATGTCCATCACGAGCGGCTCTCTATGGCGTCGGCAGTGGTTCTGCAGGCCAACCCGATTTGCTTTCGGCGCGACTTTTCTAGCCGGCCGTCGGGTGCTGTTATCGAACCGGACGCTAACGCGTGCCGGCTGATGGCCTTGCTGGGGGTTGCCCGCTGTCCGCCGACATCCCGTCGCCCGCAAACCACCGCCGCGCCGAGCGGCGCCCCAGCGCAAACACCGGCGTCCACAGGCAGAGCGTCGCCAGCGCGGCCCACGCCAGCGTGACCACTTGGAAGAACATGATGTCCGATGCGGCGACCGGCTGGCCGTTCACCGAGACGATGGTGGGCCCCGTGCTGCCCGGGGCCGGTGGCAGGAACATCACGACCACGACAACGAGCATCCAGGTCGAGAGCAGGGCGCCAAGCAGCACCGTCAATCGCGACAAGGCGCGGGCGGCCCGCCGCCGACTCAGCAGGCCAATCAGCAGGGCGACACCAACCGCGAACGGCGCCAGGGTACTCAGCGTCGAGCCCTGGGGCACATGCCGCAGCAGTCCCACCACCAGCCCCACGCCGAGGCACAGCGTGAGCAGCCCGAGGGACCCCAGCGACAGCTTCACGCTGACCGGCATGCGGGCGTCAGCCACGACGGCGTCATCAGTCGCCGCCGTCGCCGGCGAAACATACGGGTTGATCGATTCACCTGTCATGCGGCGCCCGGGAGAGGAGATTCAATAGATGGACCTGTCCCTGGTTTCTCCCTCAACCCGGCCAAGGAACCGGACGCTAACGCGTGCCGGCTGATGGCCATTCGTGGGTTCTCATCCCTCGCTCATCAGCGGCCATCAGCGTTCCTAAAACGCCGCGGGAGCAGCGTCAGGCTGCGAGTGGTACGCCGCCAGGAGCGCCCGGACGAACTCGGGCGAGACGTCTTCGATCGTCAGGACCTTGCTGCGGGACTTGCCGTCCTTCGAGCGGATGACGCACACCACTTCTGAGTTGCCTGCCTGCTGCACGATCTCTTGCATCGCGGCCCGCTCACGCGGCGACAGCGCGGCGAGCGTGTCGGTCGAGTCGGGGCCCTGCGAACGCACGGCGGGCTGGCCGAGGGGCGCCATCGGCTGGCGGTCGAACGTTGCCCCAGGTGCTTGGGCCCCAGGTGCCTGGGCGACGGATGCCTGGGCGACGGACGCCTGGATCGCAGGGGCCGGGCGGGTCGGCGGGGCAGGGCGTTCGTCGGCCAGCGACTGCAGCGGGCCGCCGCGGTAGATCGCCGAGAGCTGCAGCTTGTCGAGCTCGGCGTGCACCTCGGCCAGGGCCGCGTAGATGCCCTCGTCGTCTTCGTTGTCGGCGGCGTTGCAGACGCCCACCACCTCGCCCTTGGCGCTGAACAAGCCGCCGCCGCTGCGTCCGACGACCGGCGCACCGCTGGCGGTGATGTTGGCGGGGCCCTGGTAGCGATTGACCGCGGTCACCACGCCGGTCCGGACGCTCGGGTCGGCGCCGTGGTCGCAGCCGCTGCTGAGGACCGGGTCTCCCTGCCGCAGCAGGTTGGCGTCGGCCGCGATGCGGGCGGGCGCCACCTGGCCGCTGGCCTTGAACGCGACCAGCGCGACGTCGCTCTCGAAGTTGCAGCTCAGGATCGCGCTGAGCGCGACCCGCTGCACCACGCGGGGCTGACCGGCCTGGGCCTGGTACAGCTCGACCGTCACGGCGGACGGGTCGTTGATCGGTTGGCCCTCGGGGCCGCGGAACAGGTGGGCGCAGGTCAGCACGAGCGCCTCGCCCTCGCGGGCGTCGACAATGGTGCCGGTGCCGTAGCTCTGGCCAGAGGCGTCTTCGACCGTCATCCGCACCGTGGCGTTGAGCATCGCGTCGACGTCGGCCGACGGGGCGGGGGCGAGGGTCTTGGGCGCCCGGCCGGGGATGTCGATCGGCGGGGCCCCGCCCGCGGCTTGCAGCGTGGCGTTTGTCTGCGACGAGCCAGGGACCGTGCGGAAGGTCGCCGGGCCACCGCGCGGGGCCGCTGCGGCCGCCTGCTGCGGCGCGGCGCTGGTTAGCATCTGCCGGAGCGACTCGTACGAAGTCAACCCGACGACCCGTTTCACCTCACGGTCGCCGGCCAGCACCACGAACGTGGGGTAGCGGTCCACGCGGAACTGCTGGGCGACCTGCGGAGAGCGGGAGCCGTCGATCCGCTTGACGCGGAAGCCCTCGGACTCGAGCCGGCTGACTACCGGGTCCATCTGCCGGCACGGGCCGCAGGTCGGGAGCGAGAAGTCGAGCAGCGTCGCCTGCGCCGACGACTGTTGGGCCGGCAGCAGCAGCAGCGCGAGAACGAGAATAGCGGCGCGGGGAGTCGCGAAGACCATGCGTATCCCTCCTTGGAGACGTGGTCGCCTTTTTCAGGCATTTAGGGTGACGAGCGAACGCATCCTGCGGTCGCGGTGTCGTTGGTGCTTGTCCGTTGGGTCGGTCGTGGGTAAGTCACGTCAATGTGCGCCGGATCGGGGCAGCGGACAAGACCAAGTCCGCTCGGTTTCGCCCGCCGACGCTAGCAAGGGCCGCCCGGCGGCCCGCCCAACGGAACGGACACCCCAGAAGCAACGCCCGTGCCATCCGGGTCGCTAGCTCGGGGATGGAGCGTTAGAATGCGTGCCCGCCGATCTCCGTCCGGAGACGCTAGCAACCGGCCTACAACGCCCTTTTACACTATGCCCTCGCGTCGAATCCTCGTCACCGCGGCCCTGCCGTACGCCAACGGGCAGATCCACATCGGCCACCTGGTCGAGTACCTGCAGACCGATATCTGGGTCCGGTTCCAGAAGCTGCGTGGTAACAATTGCAAATACTTCTGCGCCGATGACACGCACGGCACCGCTATCATGATCCGCGCCCGGCAGGAGGGCCGCAGCGAGGAGGAGCTGATCGCCGACGTGCAGCGCCAGCACGAGGAAGACTTCGCGGCCTTCGGCATCGAGTTCGACAACTACGGCAGCACCAACAGCGCCGAGAACCGCGAGCTGTGCAACGAGATCTGGGCCGCGATCCGCCAGGCCGGCCTGGTCAAGGAGGCGGACGTCCAGCAGCTCTTCGACCCTGAGGCGGGCGCCTTCCTGGCCGACCGCTTTGTCCGCGGCGAGTGCCCCAAGTGCGGCGCCGCCGACCAGCCGGGCGACAACTGCAGCAGCTGCGGCACGACCTACACCCCGGCCGAGCTGAAGCACCCCAAGAGCACCCTCAGCGGCGCGACGCCCGAGGTCCGCAACGCCGAGCACCTGTTCATCGAGCTCGAGCAGCTGCACGGCTTCCTCGAGGAGTGGACCCAGTCGGGCGACTCGCTGCAGCCGGAGATCGCCAACTACCTGAAGGGCCACTTCCTGCAGGCCAAGGATGAGGACGGCCAGCGGATCCCGCTCCGCGACTGGGACATCAGCCGCCCGGCGCCGTACTTCGGTTTCGAGATCCCCGACTCGCCCGGCAACTACTGGTACGTGTGGTTCGACGCGCCGATCGGCTACATCGCCAGCACCCAGCAGTGGTGCGACAAGCACGACGAAAAGCTGGACGACTGGTGGAAGTCCGACGACTGCGAGGTGCACCACTTCATCGGCAAGGACATCACCTACTTCCACACGCTGTTCTGGCCCGGCATGCTGAAGACCGCCGGCTACAGCCTGCCGACCAAGGTGCACATCCACGGCTTCCTGACCGTCAACGGCGAGAAGATGTCCAAGAGCAAGGGCACCTTCATCACCGCCCGCAGCTACGTGAATCACCTCGACCCGTCGTACCTGCGGTACTTCTACGCGTCGAAGCTGTCCAGCCGCGTCGACGACATCGACCTGTCGCTCGAGGAGTTCATTGCCAAGGTCGACACCGACCTGGTCGGCAAGTTCGTGAACCTGGCGAGCCGCAGCGCGAAGTTCGTGGCCCAGACCGGTCTGGCCAAGGAGTACCCGGACGACGGCGGGCTGTTCGCCGCGGCGGCGGCCGCGGGCGAGGAGATCGCCGCCGCCTACGAGTCCTGCGACTACAGCCGCGCCACGCGGCTGATCATGTCGCTGGCCGACAAGGCCAACCCGTACGTGGAGGAGCAGAAGCCGTGGGAGCTCCGCAAGGACGAGTCGCAGGCCCAGCGCCTGCAGGACGTCTGCACGGTGGCGCTCAACCTGTTCCGGCAGATCGCCGTCTACCTGGCGCCGGTGCTGCCCGACGTGGCGCGCCAGGCGGGCGAGCTCTTGAACGATCCGATCACCGACTGGGCCCAGTCGCAGCATCCGCTGCTGGGAACCCCGGTCGGCAAATTTAAGCACATGATGAACCGAGTCGACGAGAGAAAGGTAGCCGCGATGATTGAAGAGAACAAAACGCCCGACGACGAGAACGCACAACAGGACGCCGAGTCGGTGATCGCCGACAACGAAGGCGACCTGGACGCCTCCGCGGAGCGGACCGCCATCTTCGTCAAACCAGGCGAAGAGGGCGACCAGTGGAACGACAGCGGTCAGCCATTAGCCGACGAGCCGCTCGCCGACGAGTGCAGCTTCGATGACTTCATGAAGGTCGACCTCCGGGTGGCCCGGGTAGTCTCGGCCGAGCACGTCGAGGAGGCCCGCAAGCTGCTCAAGCTGAAATTGAGCCTTGGCGGCGGCGAGTACCGCCAGGTGTTCGCCGGCATCAAGGCCGCCTACGACCCCGAGAAGCTGGTCGGCCGGCTGGTCGTGATGGTGGCCAACCTCGCGCCGCGGAAGATGAAGTTCGGCCTGTCCGAGGGCATGGTGGTCGCCAGCGGCCCCGGCGGCGAGGAGGTGTTCGTCCTCTCGCCGGACGACGGAGCGAAGGCGGGCCAGCGGGTGCACTAGCCAGCGCTACGAGGTGGGTGCCGGGGGCGCTCCGCGACAGCGGAAGCCCCCGACTGCCTGCGAGTCGCGGTAAGTACCTCTCGGGGGCTTCCCTAGCGGGAGCGCCCCCGGCACCCTGCATCTGCTGCAGGATCAACCGCCGAGGATCTGCTCGAACCGGTCGGTGATGCGCTCGATGTCGAAGGTCGCCTCGGCGTACGCCCGGCCGGCGGCGCCCATTTCGGCCCGCTGCTCGGGCGAGTCGGCCAGCTGCATGCCGGCGTCGCAGAACCCGGCAATATCGTCGGGCGCGACGATCAGCCCGGCGCCCGTCTCGCGGACGATTTTGGCAGCGAGATTCTCGGACGGCATCGCCATCAGCAGCGGCCGGTCAGCGCACAGGTAGCTGAGCACCTTCGACGGCACACTGAACACCCCCGCGTCGGGCTCGAGGATAGCGACCAGCACGTCGGCGCTGGCCAGCACGTCGGGCAGGTCTTCGAAGGGCTGGAAGCCCATCACCCGCATCGCCAGCTCGGGGCGGCTGGCGGCTTGTTCGCGCAGCCACTCCACGCCCGGCCCGCCGGAGACAACCACGAGCTCTCCCCGACCGGTCGCGGTGAGCTGCTCCGCGAGCTCGAGCAGCAGCCGCGGATTGTGCTTCATCGCCAGCGTGCCGGAGTAGACAAACCGCAGCTTGTCGCCGAGCTGCTGCTTGCGCGACCAGTCGTTGTCGCGGTCGCCCACGGGCAGCTGATCCACCAGGGCCCAGTTGTGGATCGTGTGGATCCGGTCTCGGGGGATGCCCCAGTCCGCGAAGATGTCGGCAAAGTCCTCGGAGATGACCACGAGGTCGCGGCTGCGGGCGGCGCACTGCTTGTCGATCCGCAGGAAGTGGTCGCCGACCATCGCGCCGACGATCGGCAGCTTGCTCTCGAGCACCTTCTTGGCCGCCATGCCGTAGATGTCCTGGATCCACGACACCAGCGGCAGGCCGGCCCGCGTGCACGCCTTCACCAGGGCCTGCTGCGCGATGGTGGGCGTCTGGCCCGAGATCACGACATCGGGCTTCCAGCTCAGGCACGCGTCGACGAGTAGGCCGCCGTACCGGCGTTCCATACCGAACCGCTTGAAGAACTTGGTCTTGGGGATCTCCTCGCCGAGGTCGATGACCTGGATCTGCCAGTTGTCGGGGTCGTCGGCGCGACGCTGCAGCTCGCCCCGCGGGGTGAGCGTCGATCCGCAGTACAGGTGCAGCACCTCGTGCCCACGAGCCGCCAGATTGCGGCTGAGCTGAATCGGGAACGCGTGGCCCGCGTAGTCGTGGACGATAATTCGCATGGTGGTCGTTGCCGGAGAAGTCTTATTCGGTTGATTGGACCCACTGGCGGTCGGCCTCGTAGCCGAGCTCGATCAAGAGCGGCCCGGCGACCTCGTCGAATAGCGCCCGCAGTTCGGGGGTGAAACTGTTCCGCCAGCCGCCGCGCTTGCCGCTGCGGTAGGTGTGCGATTTTTCCGGCGCGGCGGCGTCCTTCATCGCGGCGGCCAACGCGGCCGGGTCGACCGGGTCGCTCGACCGCGCGGCGTAGTGCTGGGCCATCCGCAGCAGCTCAGCCTCGACGCCGGGGCCGGTGAGGTCCTCGAACCGCACGGCGCAACAGTCCGGGTCGGAGAGCCAGCCGGCGCACTGGCCGAACCGCGCGCCGATGTTGGGGTACTCGAAGTCGGGGTGCTCGGCTCCGACGCCGGTGATCGCCAGCCGGATGGCGTCCTCGATGGTCGCGGTCTGCTTGAACACCTGGTGGAGCCGGTGCCAGCGGTTCATGTCGCGGAGGTAGTGGGCCTCCGAAACCACCACGTCGCGCGGGTCGCGGTAGATGTAGTAGTGGGCGGCGTTGACCGAGCGGAGCGCGTTGGAGGCCGGCCGGCTGTAGAACAGGTGCGCGCGGACGATCTCGCCCGGCCGGTTCCGCGCCATGCAAGCGGCGGTCTTCTCGTCCGGGACGCGGCGGAACACGAACGAGCTGGTCATCGACGAGTGGAACTCGCCGTAGTTCACCCGCCCGGGCAGGGCGCCCACCAGCTGGTCGAGCAGGTGGGTGCCGCTCTTCGGGAACGAGTTGGCGATCGCCGGCGGCAGCCGTCGCAGGTCCTCGGGACGCGGCGTCGGCTTGGCGCGTTTGGCCAGCCCCAAGGCCTTCATCGCGGCCTTGCGGACAAACGGGTTCTTGTGGTGGAGGGCGTCTTGCAGCATGGCGGTAGAGTCAGACAGCGGCGGCCCCGGGGAAGACCCATTCGCAGAACGCGTCGAGGTCGTGTTGGGCGTCGCGGCGGAGTTCAGCCGCGCGCTCCAGGGCTCGCTGCGAGGCGGATTGGTACTCGTCCGGGCGGGTGATCCAATTCTCGATCACGCCGCTGGCCTTGTCGACATAGTTTGCTTTCGGGCAGATGTTCCAGCTGTCGTTCGGGCCAATCAGGCCCGGGATGCACGACCAACCGATCGCGAGCACCGGCTTGGCCCGCTCGAACGCCTCGCTGATTACCACCGGCTGCGCGTCGAAACGCGACGGCAGCAGCAGCAGGTCAATGTCGCGGAAGAAGGCCTCCTTGTCGGCTCCGTACACCGGGCCGCGGTAGTCGAGGCGGTCGGGGTAGTCCCGCTGCGCCCCGGCGAGTCGCTCGCGCGCCTCGGCGTCCATCACCGGGCCGGCCAGGACCAGCTTCACCGAATCGTGTGACTCGAGGAGCTTGGAGAATACGCCGAACACGTGGTCGATGCCCTTGTCGTAGCTCAGGTTGGCGAGGTGGCCGACGCGGAACTCTCGCTGCCCACCGAACGGCTCTTCGGTCGATTCGGACGAGTCCTGCGTGGCGTCGTCGGCCCCGCCGGTCATCATTACCGTGCTAGGCAGCTGGAGGAAACCGGCGCGGCAGCCGTAGAGGCTCTTCAGGTGGGACTGCATATCGTCGCACAGCACGACGTGCACCCCGCTCGGGCCCATCACCCGGTCCAGCAGCTTGACCCGCCAATCCGGCTTCGTGATGTACGCGTAGATGTGGTGGTGGGCCGCGACCCGGCTGCCCCACAGGCGGGCGGCAGCGGCGGCGGCGATGTTGTACCACATCGCCCGGCGGGCGTTGACCGACATGTACAGCGCGCCCCCGCGCGACGCGCCCGACAGCAGCCGCAGCAGCGCGCCGAGGGTGCGGAAGAACTTCGCCACGCGGAAGCTGAGCGTGATTTTTGCTGATCCGTCGGACAGGTTGAGCTCGCCGACGGCGCCGATGGCCGCCAGCCGATCGGCGATCAGCCGCGTGCAAAGAGTCATCCCGGTTGTCGGCGGCGGCAGGACCGCGAAAACGGTCGCCTTGCGGGCGGACGGTGTTCTAGACGCTGCCATCGCACAGAGCCTTCACTGGGCCTTTATTGGGCCTTTACTGGGGGTCTTCACTGGGCGCTGGCGGCGCGCGAAGCATACGGGTACGCCTGGGCGGGGGCCTGCAGCGTGGTCCGAGTTCCCCAGAACGCCCTCGAGACGAATCCCAGCAGCAGCGCGAAAAAGACGCACTCGCCGACTTCGACCGTCATCACCGCGATGCTGCCGCGCGTCCAGTTCATCAGGTGCGGGAACGCGGCGGTCAGCGTTGCGATTAGGAACGGGTTGGTCGGGTCGGCCTTGAGCGGCTCGTCGATGAAACGGATGCCAATCGTGGCGAGCAGCGCGTAGATTACCATTACCACGCCGCCGCCCTCGTAGTAGCTCTCACCGACGACTCCCAACCCCCAAGTGGTTTTGTAGGGGAGTCGCAACGTCCTGAGCAGCAGGTGGCCCGGGGGCTGGGGCTTGCTTGGCCACCACAACCGTGGGATCGGGTAGCCCACGACAAACTCGAGGCTGTTGAGGGGCTCGACGCTAATCCGATCGTTGTCGACCAGCTCCATTGTCAGCATCGAGTAGAAGCCGGCGTACTGCCCGAAGTAGTGCAGGCCGTCCTGAGCCGTGCTGTTCAGTGAGTCCAGCACGGACACAGACTTAACCTTCTCTACCAGGACCGCGACATTCCGCTCGACACCCTTCTTGTTGGAGAAGTGGCGGAAACTCGAGTACACCGAGGCGCCCACGAGCAGCGTGGCCAGCGCAACGGCGCAGAACCCGGTGGTGACCATCGGCCCCCGTTCACGCCACTTTGCCCAATACATTGCGGCCAGCGGCGCGAACAGAACCGACAGCAGCAGGCGGCGGCCGTTAAAGACCAGCATCGCGTACAGGCCAGCGAACAGGTACATGCCGATGAACAGCGCGAGCAGCGGCAGGAGGTGTTTCTTCCGGTACCAGGCCAGGAACGAGAACACGCTTCCAAACACAATTGCCTTGTGCGAGATGTTGTACAACAGGACGCCCAGCACGGGCACGTTTTGCACCACTAGTCCGAACAGCGACGTCAGGATGCAAACAACCGTGAGCGACACCAGGACCACGTTGTTGATCGGCGGCCACTTTTGCAGGCGCCCTTTGGCGAACCACGCGGTGAGGGGCCGGCAAGCGTAGTAGAAGAAGTACAGAGACCCGTAGAACAGCAGCGAGTAGGCCACGAACCGCGTCTTCAGATCAGAATCGGGGTGGAACCATTTGAGCTCCGGCCAGTGGAAGTTGCCGTAGGCGACTTCCAGCGACCCAAACCCCGTCGAGAGGGCGCCCCCCAACAACAAGAAGTTCCAACCGGTCAACAGGTCATTCCGGCCACGCGCGAAGGGCACGAAGATTGTGAGCCCTATCGCGAGGAGGAATAAGAAGCCAAACGAGGCCATAATATCGTCGAACATGCTCGTCTCTGGCCTGGTTGCTCTCTGGCTGGTGGTCTGGCCGCGGCGCCTAGGCTTCGCGTCCGCCGTTTACTCGCGTCTTTTTCTCTGGGTTACGCGCTTCGTAGGCCCGGCGGATCGCTTCCTCAAAACCGTCGACCATCCGATCGACCGTCGCGGTCCCCTCGACGCTCTCTCGAGCGTTGGCGGACATCTCTTCGAGCCGGGCGGGGTTCGCCAGCAAGCCGCCAAGGGTTTGGGACAACGACCCCGCGTCCCCGTGACGGTAGCACTCCCCATTGCGGCCAGGTTCGAGATACACAATCTCGGGATTGTGACAGTCTCGCCGGTCGCTTGTCACCACGGGCGCCCCATACCACAGGGCGTGGAGGATGCTGAGCCCGATGTTCTCTGGGTAGCAGAACACGTCGGCACTCAGGAACCACGGAGCCAGCTCTTCCTCATTGTATAGCCCACGCTCGAAGATCGTGATGTCATCGATGCCCAACTCGGCAGCCCGTTCTTGTAGCGACTGTCGCTGCGTGTCGCCGTTTCCGATTATGACGATCCGAATGTTCGGAATCTGCCGCCTGAGGTCGACCGCCGCCTCGAGCAGCAAGTCGACGCGGTTTGCCGGCAGCAGACGCGACACAAACAACACGGTCCGCTGTCCGTCCAGCCCCTTCGACCGGCGGAACTCGTCCAGCCGGCCGGGGGTCGAAAGCCATTGATCTCGCGCGCGGTCGATGGCGGCGTGATCGATCGCGTTGGACGCCACGCTGATCCGCTGCGGGGACCAGCCTTCGTCGAGGTACCCCTGGGCGGTGGCCCGGTCGTAGAACAACAGGCAATCGGCCCGGCGGGCCAGGAAGTCGCGGGCCCGCTTCCAGAAAGGGCGGTCCGACTTCGAGAGACCGTGGCCCCACAAGACTACCCCCACGCCAGCCAGCTTCGCACGAAAGATGCTCGGCAGCAGCAGCACGTAGCGCGGGGTCCAGGTGAGCATGAGCACGTCGCAGTCCTGCCGGCTGGCGGACCAAAACTGCGCTGGGTACACCAACGCCTTAGAGCCGAGCAGGCGGGTGGTCTTCAGCCCGGCCGGCTCGGCCCGGAACCCGTCGGCCTCGACGTTGTCCAACCCAGGCGTCACCCCGTAGACAACCTTCAGCTCGATGCCGGGGCGGGCGGCCAATTCCCTGAACACCGGGATACGGTACTTGGCCAGCGCCGGCTGGACAATCGTGACCCGGATAGTAGGGGCGGAGCCGCTGACATCGGTGATTTGCGACACGCGAAAGCGTCCCCTAGCCCTAGCAGGCTCGTCTTAGTAGGCGCCTTCGGCGAACAGCACGGTCCGGACGGTCCGAATCATCAGGTAGAGATCGAGCCACGGTGACCAATTCCGCACGTAGTACTCGTCGAGCTGCACCCGCTCGTCGTAGGTAGTGTTGTTGCGGCCCGACACCTGCCACAGCCCGGTAATGCCCGGTTTAACGGATGTGTACAGCCCCCAGCAATCGCCGTACTTCTCGACCTCTTTGGTCACAATGGGCCGTGGACCAACCAGGCTCATCTCCCCGCATAACACGTTCCAGAGTTGCGGCAGCTCGTCGAGGCTCAGCTTGCGGAACACCCGGCCCACGGTCGTGATGCGGGGGTCCCACTTGAGCTTGTGGTCCTTCTCCCACTCGGCCCGGAGTTCGGGGTGGGCCTGCAGGTGCTTCTCCAGCGTCTTGTCGGCGTCGACGACCATTGTCCGGAACTTCCACGCCTTGAAGCCCCGGCCGTCGAGCCCCAAACGCGTGTGCCCGAAGAAGATCGGCCCCCGTGAAGTCAGCTTGACGGCCAGGGCGATCGCCAACAGCACTGGAAAGAGAGCAAGCAGCGCTGAAACCGACACCGTGAGGTCCATCAACCGCTTCATCGCCCGCTTTCCGGGCAGCATCAGGTTCTGCTGGATATGGATGCCGTCGAGGCCGTCGACCGGGCGGCGCCCGCCCCAGTGATCGGGGAGACCGGTCAACTCGGAAATCAGCTGCACATGCGGCAGGATCTCCAGGCAGTTGCTCACCTCGTCGGTGATATCGGAATGGGCCTCCTCGCTGGGGATCACCAAGGCCCAGTAGGCTTTGTTCTCAACCGCCGCAGAGCGTACGCTCGACCAGTCGCCAATGAACCACGACTCGCTGCCATCTAGCTCCAGGGTGGAAGGGTCTGCGATCACCCCAACCGGCCGCAGGCCAACATGGGGGCTCCCTCGGAGCCACTCGAAGACCTCGATAGCCCTTGTGTCGTCGCCGCAGACCAACGTGGGAAACCCCCACCATTGGCACCTCCCGAGCACCCGCCGGGCCACACTGCGGCCCATCACCAGTGTCGTCGCGCACATCAGGAAAGAGAGCGCCAGAAACCCTTTCTGCACCGTGAACACTTCGCTCACAATGAGTATCGCAACCGTCCACACGGCGAACATTGAGGTCGCGGCTACGATGAGTCGGCGGAACTCCTCAACAGGGCTGAGCTGGATGCCTGGGTACAGGCCAAGCTCCGCACCAATCAGCACGAACCCCATTGCGATGGGGGGGAAGATCACCGAGATGTTCATGCCGGCGGCGCCCCCCAGCACGGTAATCAAGAACTGCCTGCTCACCGCAATTGCCACCACCAACGCCAGCAAATCGATCACGACCAGCGGCAGGCTTGTGCGGATGGACTGCGCAAGATACTCCCAGCCAACTTTGCGGGCGCTGGTGCTGTTTGATGGCGGTGTTGACAAATTGACGCCGGAGCGGATCGGACCGGTGTGGATCGGCGACGGGAGCGCGGAACGCGTCGCGGTCACGGGGACGCTGATTCTAGCCATGGCAATCGCGGTGTCGAGTCAAGTGGGTAGAAGCAACGTCAGTGTAGCAGCGTGCCGCTCAGCGGGCTTGGGAGCACGATCCTCTGAAGCAACGGCAACAGTTAGCCGCTCGCACTAGGATAACACAGCGGCCTACCCCCAACATTCGGAGGCGTTCGGTCACGGGAGCAGACGGCACGCGCGGCCTTCGTTCCGAGCGGCTGTGGGTCTCCCACCGCCTGTCTAATCGTAGCAGAAAAGGTCGCCCTGCAGGGACTATTGGCAGTATACTTATGCCTCTTTAGAGGGTCAACGAACAGGCTTGCGGCCTCACTCACTCTGCGCTCATTCGCAAACCAGCAAGAAGCGTTGTTCCCTTTCTGCCGATTACGCGGAAACGAATCTCGGGCGCGCTGGGTTTCCCTCTTGCATACGACGCCCACTCAAGACGGTTCGATTGTTTATGCAAAAAGAAGCGGGGCGTCAGCTAGCGGACCGAGTCGCACCAAACGGGAAGCGTCAGCCACCCTGTTAGGCATTCATTGGGATCCTCGCAGCCGGGAAGCGACAGCAGCGTCGCTAGCATCGCCCGCGTCCGACGATCATCTACCGCAGCCAAGTCCGCCGACGGGCGACCCTGGCCTGAGGAAGGAACCTGAGGCATCGAGTTCTACAGCAGGCCGGAGCAGGCCCAGGAGCCAGCTCTTGGTAGGGATAATTTCTCAACTCGAGTACCGGGGCCGTTTGTCCGGGTTCTGAGCCTTCCGAGCTCGCAGAATCAACCGCAAATGCAGATTACTTGCCCAGATTGCCAGTGGGCCGATAATAATAAGTACCGGAACAGCGACTCTGCCGAACGGCGCCCTTGCTGCACTTACCCCGCAGCTAGGCCGCGGGTGGGGAGTCTGGCCTATCTATTCTCACTGAGCTCGCCCCTTTGCATCTGACCCCCGCAACCTCTGACTTCGCACGTCAAGCAACTCGATTGGCCTTCGTAGCTCTGTTCGCGGCCTCCCTGCTCTCAGGCTCGGCCTGCCATGGCTTCAAAGACGAAATCGGGTACCTGACGTTGCTTGCCGAGTACGAAGGCACACTGCCTGATGGGTCGGGTGTGCCGGTCTCGATGGTGGAGGCCGACGCCGACAACAACGCCGCCAATTCTGCTCACCTGTACCTCCCCGACTCGGCGAACTCTTTCCTATCGGGACAGACCATCACCAACGGCAGCAGCGTCACTTCCCCCGAGATCTCGGACCACGCGACCAATCAGGCGCGGAACTTCTTTGGTTCAAGCCGGAGCGTCGCGTTTGGGGTCACACAGGTGACGGTCTACGAGGCCAACGACTACCTCGATTCAATCCTCAACCGAGGCAACACAAATCCAACCACGGGCCCGCCCGACGCGCCGACTTACAAGGTGCAGAACCATAGCTGGGTGGGCTCGTACGAATCGTCTTCCAACAACATCGACTTGTTGAACCGATTCGACTACCTCGTCGACACCTACGACGTCATCGCCCCCGTTGGGCTCAACAACCTCCGCAGCCCGCCCGACTACGTCGAACTATTCGGCCAGAGCTACAACGGCATCGCCGTGGGCCGCTCCGACGGCAGCCACACCGGCGGCCTCACTCCGCTCAGCAGCGGCAACTATTCATCCGGCCGGGTCAAGCCCGACATTGTCTCGTCACCAACCTCGACCAGCGCGGCCACGGCCTCGGTCAGCTCGGTCGCCGCGATGCTCTACCAGTCGGCGACCGACACGGCCAACTTCGCCAACGCCGACTCTGACGCCGCCCGCAGTGAGCCCATGAAGGCGATCCTGATGGCGGGCGCCACCAAGGACGAGTTCCCCGGCTGGGAGAACTCCTCGCCGACTCAGCCGCTCGACCTCGTTTACGGGGCAGGCGAGCTGAACGTCCGCAACAGCTTCTACATCCAGCAGGGCGGGCAGTTTGACGGCGCGGCCACAGCTGGCGGGACCCAGGCCGCCGACTACGGCTGGGACTACGGCGATATCGCTCAAGGAGACAGCCTGTTCTACGACCTCAGCGTCCCCGACTACCACTCCAATGGCGAGCTGTCGGTTGTGCTTGCGTGGAATATCGAGGTCACCGACGGGTCGGCCCTCGTATCCCGCTGGGTGCCCAAGGCCGAGCCGCTCGCCAACCTCGACCTCAAGGTTTGGGACTCGACCGGCGCCCCGCTCGACTTCGAGCTCGCCACCAGCGTCAGCACGGTCGACAACGTCGAGCACGTCTACCTGACCGGCCTAGCGGCGGGCGACTACACCATCGAGGTCCTCGGGGCCTCGGGGGGCCGTGACTTCGGCCTTGCCTGGCGGCTCGACTACGACACCCCTTACCGCATCACCGGCGACTACAACCTGGACGGCATTGTCGACGCCGGCGACTACACGATGTGGCGGGACACCCTCAACTCCACAACCAACCTCGCCGCCGACGGCGACCTCAACGGGGTGGTTGATGAGGGCGATTACGCCATCTGGCTGGCCGCGTTCGGATCCATTCCGACCCCGCCGATTGTCTCGCTGCCGGCCGCCGCGGCCGCGGTCGGGGCCCCGGAGCCGTCGTCGCTGGCCCTGCTGGCGGGCCTGACCGCGCTGGCTTGCCGACGCCGGCGCCGCTAGCGGCCGGCCCACCTTCGCGGCGCGGCCCAATCCGCCTTGACGCACCGGCCTTGTCTGAAGACGATCCCCGGCGGTACCCGCACACCGACCGCAAGGAATAGTCATGGATGGCGCCCCCGCCCGGCCCCGGCCGCACCTCACTATCGGCATCGCGCTGGCGTTGCTGACCGCCGCCAGCGTGGCCCCCGCCGCCGAGACTCCGTCGGTCACGTTCGGCCGCCGACCGACCCCCAGCGGCGAGCAGCTCGATCAGACCACCGAGGTCGGGCTGACGCTGAAGACTCAGATCCGCAAGCAGCGGGAGGTCCTCGAGAAGCAGCAGAGCGAGGTGGTCCGGACCCGCCGCCGCGTGCTCGAACCGGTGCTGGTCGAGGACGGCGTCACGACCGCCGCGTACGTGCGGTACCTGCAGAGCAGCGCCCGCCACAACGACTCCCCACCGCAGACGGACCCGATCGCCGGGAAGTCGTACTACTGCCGCCGCATCGGCGACGCCATCCAGGTCCTCACCCGCGACGGCGCCGAGCCGCCGGTCGAAGAGAAGAAGCTGGTCGCCGAGAACATGGAGCCCCTCGGCAAGCCGAACCCGCTGGCCGACTACCTGGCCGGCAAGACGGTCTCTGTTGGCGACAAGCTGGCCCTGCCGGTGGACGTCGCCCAGCGGCTGCTCGGGCTGGGCGGAACGCTTGGCGAGGTCACGAAATTTGAACTCACCCTCACCACGCTAGCCGAACAAGACGGCCAGCCCTGCGCTGTGTTCCAGGCCGACATCGAGGCCCAGCGGACCGACGGGTCGCAGATGAGGCTGCTGATCGGCGGTCCCATGACCATCGAGGCGGCCACCTGCCGCGCGGTGTCGTCGGAGTTATCGGGCCCGATCGGCATGAGCCACTCGCTGAACGACCCACGGGGACGGCTGCAGCTCGACTCGACGGGCCGCGTGAAGGTCCGGGTGAGCAGCCGACCGGCGTCGGAGGGGGCGGCCCGCTAGCGGCCCCGCCGGCTTCGCGCTACTCGCCGGCCGGCGCCGCGTCGTCCGACGAAGAGGTCACCAGACCGCCGCGGTACGGCTCGGCGCCCGGCTTGATGAGCATGTCGCCGTAGCGGGTGGGCTGATCCGCGAGGGCGTGGCGGTGGCGGACCAGTTCGAGCACCGCCAGGAACGTGGCGACCAGCGTCGACTTGTGGACCGCGGTCGGGAAGAGCGACGTGAAGTACACCTCCCGCTCGGCCTCCAGCCGCTTGTAGATGCGGCCCATGTAGACGTGCACCGGGGTCTCGTCGTAGCGGATGCTGGTGGTCTCGGGCGGAGCGAGGTTGTCGCGCATCACGCGGCCGAAGGCGCTCACCAGGTCCCACAGCTCAACGGCCTCGAGCGGCTGCTCGGCGGGGTCGGTGCGTCGCTCGGGCGTGTCGCGGGCCAGGCGGCTGAAGCGGAGCCGCTGCTCGGCGTCGCAGGCCTCGAGCAGGGCGGCGGCGTCGCGGTACTGCTTGAACTCGAGCAGCCGCTGCACGAGGTCCTCGTGGGGGTCCTCGATCTCTTGCTCGACCTCTTCGTGCTGCGGCAGCACTATCCGGCTCTTGAGCTCGATCAGGTGGGCGGCGAGCTCGATGTAGTCGCCGATCTCGTCCAGGTCGAGCTGCTCGAGCAACGCCACGAAGTCGAGGAACTGCTGCGTGATCGATGCGAGCGGCAGCTCGGCTACCTCGAGTTCCTCTTTACGCACGAGGTACAGCAACAGGTCCAGCGGACCGTGGTACGTGTCGAGGTGGATGCGGAGGTCGGAGGTCATCGGCAGCGGGTCGGGGCAGGGGATCGGAACCGACTCTAACAACTGGCGGCCCAACCGGGGAGACGAGTTGCTGCTGACCAGAAACGAAAACGGCCAGGCGCTGGGCGCCTGGCCGTGGGGTTCGTTCGGTGCTAGCTGCTAGGCAGCGGTTCCGATGCCGCCAATTCGTCTACTCGTCGTTGGCCGGCGGCTGAGGCGCCTCGGGAGCTTCCGGGGCTTCGGGCGCCTCTGGGGCATCGGCGTCCGTGTCGGCGTCGGCATCAGCTTCCGGCGCCGCGGGGGCCTCGGGGACGCTTGGCAGCGTCGAGGGCTCCTCGTCGCCGGGCGAGGCCGCGGCGGTCGGGGACGACTCGTAAACGACTCCGCCGCCGCAACCACAGTCGCTGGTCGCGGCAGCAGCCGCGCCGCAACCGCAGGGAGTGGCTTCTCCGCAGCCGCACGGGGTGGCAGCTTCGCAACCACACGGGGCCGCCTGCTCGCAACCGCACGGCTCGGCGGCTGCTTCGCAACCACAGGGCTCAGGCGCTGTTTCGCAGCCACACGGCTCGGGGGCCGCTTCGCAGCCGCAGGGCTCAGGCGCGGCTTCGCAGCAGCTCGGCGCAGGCTCGCAGCAGCTCGGAGCAGGCTTGCAGGACTTCAGCTTGCAGCGGAGCTTGGAAAACAAGCCAGCGTTGGCCGACTCGGCGCTGCCCAGCAGCAGGCCGAAGGCCAGCAAGGCGAGCGAGACATTCTTGAGAATCTTCGTCATTGGGGAGGTTCCTTGTTCGCGGGGATTCGCCGCCCGACCTTTCGAGGCCGGACGCTCGAGCACGCTAGCTAGCAAACCTTGCGCCAGCATCCCAAGTTCGCAGCAACAAAAACGAAGAGCATGGTCACCCGCCTTGGCGACCATGCTCCTGTTTATCTCAAACACTCAAAGCAGCCAGCTCAAAGACTAGCAACCGCACGGGGCGGGGCAGCAAGGAGCGGGGCAGCAGCGGGCAGCGCGACGAGCGGCGCACTTGGCCTTGATGCGGTCCAGCAGGCTCGGCTTCTTGCAGCAGGGATCGCAAGGATCACAGCAAGGAGCGGGCTCGCAGCAGGTCGGGGCCGGCTCGCAGCACGGGGCGGGCTCTTCGCAGCAAGGAGCGGGAGCGGGCTCGCAGCAAGGAGCCGGAGCAGCCTCGCAGCACGGGGCGGCTTCTTCGCAGCAAGGAGCGGCTTCTTCGCAGCAGGCCTTCTTGCAGCACAGCTTCGACAGCAGGCCGGCGTCAGCGCTCGAGGCGCTCATCACGATCATGGCCGCAGCGGCCAACGCAAAAAACTTCGCAAACTTCATCGCTAGTGTCCTCCGTAAGGGCAACTAAAAAACGCATCAGGGCGTCAACAAGACTGCCCAGGAACTTGCTCGGTATACAACGGACGCCAGGCGGCAGGCCTGCGGCCGGATGGGATGGCAACTTCGCTCAGAATTAGCGGGGGCGGGTCAAAAACACACGGCGAACGGCGGCTTTGCCGATCACGCAAAATAGGCAGCTTGGACTACCTTTCGCGGAAGCTTACCACCGAGAAGCTGGGTGTCAACGGGCCGCCGCCCCGTTGCGGGTAGATTTCCTGCCCGTCGGCCCGGCCCTAAACGCAAAAACCCCTCGGAAATCCAAGGGGTTATTCGCGTGAAGTCACGATTATGACGCCGCCAGCTCGGCGGCGTGGCCGCGGACTACTGGACAAGATAGCCCGGTTGTCCGTTGGCGGTCCGCGGGGCCGCCGACGACGACTCCTGGGCCGGCGGGATCTGCGGAGCGGGGGTGTCCACGTAGCGGTCACCCGAGGGGGGCTTGGGGGCCGCGGGCGCGGCTGGGGCGGCTGGGCTCTCGAAGTTGACGATCTGCGGCTCCTCGGTATCGCCGCCCTGCCAGGCGACTCCGTACACCAGCCACTCGCCGCCCACCTGGCGGAGCACGCAGAGCAGCTCGGAGGGGCCATCGCCCGGCGTGGCGCCCTGGCTGACAAAGCACTGCACGGCCGCTTCGCCGCTGCCGTCCTGCTTTACTTCGCCCATTTCGAGCTTGGCCGCCGCGGCGCCCCACTCGAAACGCTTGTCCTGAGCCTGCAGGTTCTGGATCGCCTCGGGGGTCAGCCGCTGCGTGGCGCGGGCGATATCGTTGGCGAACACCGCGTCCATAAAGTCGTAGGCCGCCGCCGCGATTGGGTTCTCGGTCGGGGCACCCGACTTGGCCGCGGCCGTAGCGGGAGCCGCGGCAGTAGAGGCCTGGGGGGAGGGGGCGTCGCCACCGGAGCATCCCAGTGAGAGCGACAACAAGGCGGATGCCAGCGACAGCTTACGGATCGACATGGGCTCGACCTGCTAGTCCTGCGTGAACGGGGCGGGGAATGGGAATAGGACGATCAGCGGGCGGAGTCTGTCAGACCTGCCGAAGTGGGTCAATGTCAGCCCACCGAGCGTTGTTCTCGGCAGCGGTGCATGCTCTGATAGGGCCTCGCCGTTCGCGTCGCCCCGGCGGCCGACCGGCGTTCTAACCTTCTGCTGCCCCTAACCGGCCCGCGTCCATGGACCCGCTGCGTACTGCTATCGCCCTGGTGCCGCTCGCCTCGTACCTGCTGCTGCTGGGGCTGGTGAACCTCCGCGGCCGCCCGCTGGTGACCACCGGCGCCAACGACCTGGCGACCCTCTGCGTCGCTTTGTCGGGGGTGGTATTTGTCGGGCCGCTCGAGCTGTTCCGGCCCGAGCCCGCCACCATCAAGCTCGGCGCGTACGTCTGGCTGCTGCTGCTGGGGCTGTACTGGTTGTGCGTCTCGCTGGCGGCGATGATCCTCCGCCCGCGGCTGACGATCTACAACATCACGCTCGAGCAGCTCCGGCCGGCGGTCGCCGAGGCGGTCTCGCAGGTCGACCCCGACGCCCGCTGGGCGGGCGACAGCCTGGTGCTGCCGCGGCTGCAGGTGCAGCTGCACCTCGACTCGTTCGCGTCGATGCGGCACGCCTCGCTCGTTTCGAGCGGCGGCAACCAGAGCCTCGAGGGGTGGTGGCGGCTGAAGCGGGCCCTAATCCGGTCGCTGCAGGACCTGTCGGTCGGCCCCAACCCGCGGAGCGTCACGTTCCTGACCGGCGCCCTCGTGCTGTTCGGCCTGTCAGTCGCCGGGCTGGTCGCGGCGCCAGAGCAGGTCGCCCAGGCGTGGGCGTCGCTGACGAGCTTCTAGCGAGGCCTCCCGCCCGCCGCCCGGCCCGTGGGTTCGCCCACCCGGAACCGGACGCGGTAGGCCGAGTACCCCGCGGCGAGCTTGTCTCCGTAAATCAGCTCGAGCTCTTGCCGCAACGCGGCGGCGTCCGCAAACCCGTCGCGCAGGGCGTCCTGGTCGGTGAGCTCCTCCAGGCGGACCTCCGCGACCTCGGTCACCTCGATTGGCCCGATCCCCGGGATGTAGCTCTGCTGCCCGGCACGCATCCGGCGGTGGCTCCAGAGGCGGATGGTCTGGGTCTTCCGCCCGGCGCGGATCGGTTCGAGGAACTTTTTCTTGAAGAGGAGCATACGAGCCGTATTTTACGCAGGAAAAATTTCCTAAGCAGCCCAGGTTAAGGACCTCTTGCAGCTTTGCCGATACGGCATATAATTCAGGGTCCCGTGAGGGTGCTAAGGCTCCCTACAGGGTAGATGCGGCTGTAGCTCAGTTGGTAGAGCATCACGTTGCCAACGTGATTGTCGTCGGTTCGAATCCGATCAGCCGCTCTTGTAACGCGTCGCTTAAAAGGCGCCACTAGTTACGAAGCGTCCGACCCAGGCCGGGTCGGCGCCAACCGGTTCGGCCCGCGGACTCAGCTGAGAGGACGCGGGCTGTTTATTTTTCAGGGCATATTTTATTCTCACGGCTGAGATTCGGTGGCCGGGAACCCCGTCGGCCCCGAACACGCTGCACATTAAACGGCGTCCCGCAGTTCAGCGGGCGCGACCTTGTGGCAGGCGGTGGAATCGCAAGCGTCGGTTTGGCAGGCGGAGGGCGCGGTCCCGTTGGGGACGCGTCGCCCAAGCAGCAGCCAAGCCGCCGTGTTCCAAACCACGCCACAACATACAGACGCATCTGAGGGAAAGCTGAGATGGCCGAGACCGACGAAACCCGTGACGACGAAGAAACCACCGACGTGGCCGTGCAGGAGCCCACAGCGGAGGCCTCTGACGAGGATCAGCCGCTCGACCTGAAGGTCGATATCGAGAAGCCCAGCGCGTGCGAGCGCCACGTGTCGGTCACCGTCTCGCGGGCCGACATCGACCGCTACCTCGACGACGCCTACAGCGCCATGATGCCCAACGCGGCGGTCCCCGGCTTCCGCGCCGGCCGCGCCCCGCGCAAGCTGGTCGAGCAGCGGTTCAAGACCGAGGTGGTCGACCAGGTGAAGGGCTCGCTCCTGATGGACAGCCTCACCCAGATCAGCAAAGAGGGCTCGTTCGCCGCGATCAGCGAGCCGGACCTGAACCTCGAGGCGGTCGAGCTGCCGGACGACGGCCCGCTGACCTTTGAGTTCGACATCGAGGTCCGCCCCGACTTCGACCTCCCCAAGTGGAAGGGCCTGAAGCTCAAGCAGCCGAAGCACGAGTTCACCGACGAGGACATCGACAGCAACCTCAAGCAGACCCTCGGCCGCTACGGCCAGCTGGTCCCGCACGACGGCGCCGCCGCCGAGGACGACTACATCACCGCCAACGTCACCTGCAAGGCGGACGGCAAGGTGGTCTCGGAAGACGAGGAGCTGGTGCTCCGCATCCGCGAGAACCTCAGCTTCACCGACGCCCGCCTCGAGGGCTTCGCCAAGCTGATGACCGGCGCCAAGTCCGGCGAGAAGAAGAACGCCACCGTGACGGTCGGCCCGAACGCCCCCAACGAGGAGCTCCGCGGCAAGGACGTCGAGGTCGAGTTCGAGGTCGTCGAGATCAAGAAGCTCAAGCTCCCCGAGCTGACCGAAGACTTCCTGCAAGAGATCGGCAACTTCGAGTCCGAGGGAGCCCTCCGCGAAGCGGTCAAGCAGAACCTCGAGCGGCAGCTCGAGTACGCCCAGCAGCAGCAGGCGCGCGGACAGATCACCGAGCTGCTCACCGAGTCGGCCACCTGGGACCTGCCACCGGGCCTGCTCAAGCGGCAGAACGCCCGCGAGCTGGAACGGGCCATCATGGAGCTCCGCCGCAGCGGCTTCAGCGAGTCGGAGATCCGCGCCCGCGAGAACACGCTGCGTCAGAACAGCGCCGAGTCGACCGCCAAGGCCCTCAAGGAGCACTTCATCCTCGAGCGGATCGCCGAGGACGAGGGGATCGACGTCGAGGACGGCGACTTCGAGAAGGAGATCTTCTTGATGTCGATGCAGTCCGGCGAGTCGCCGCGTCGGGTCCGGGCGCAGCTCGAGAAGCGCGGCCTGATGGACGTGCTGCGGAACCAGATTGTCGAGCGTAAGGTGATGGAGGCCGTTCAGGCCGAGGCCAACTTCACCGAAGAGCCCTACAACGCCACCAAGGACGACACCGAGGCCGTCCAGCTGGCCGTGGGCGGCCGCGGGGCCGAAATCCCCCAGGCGGTCGACAAGCAGGAAGAAGAGGCCGCGGCCGAAGAGTAGGCCCGACCTACGCAGACCACCCGCCCGGCGCCGCCCGGCGGTTCATGTACACCACGGATGCCGCCCGGCCGGAAGCCGGCCTCGGCGGTTGCTCACAGGAGGAGTCAACATGACCGATCCCCTCGGTTTGCTCACCGGCGTCTCGCAGTGCGGCGGCCCGTCGGGCCAGCTTGGCGGCCAGCCCGGCGGCCAGCACATCGCCCCGCTAGACGCGCACTACTCGCCCGCCCAGGCGGCCCGCGACTACCAGCGCCAGCGGCAGATGACGCTCGGCGACCTGCTGCTCGAGAACCGCGTGATCTTCCTGCAGGGCGAGATCTGGGACGGCAACGCCAACGAGCTGGTGATGAAGCTGCTGTACCTGCAGAGCGAGAACCGCCGCAAGGACATCCACTTCTACATCAACTCGCCCGGCGGCAGCGTCACCTCCACCATGGCGATCTACGACACCATGCAGGTTGTGACCTGCCCGGTAGCGACCTACTGCGTCGGCATGGCCGCGTCGGGCGGCAGCGTCCTGCTGGCCGGCGGCGAGAAGGGCAAACGCTACGCCCTCAAGCACAGCAAGGTCATGATCCACCAGCCGCACGGCGGCGTCGGCGGCCAGATCTCGGACATCGAGATCCAGGCCAACGAGATCGTCAAGACCCGCGAGACCCTCGACCAGCTGCTGGCCGAGCACTGCGGACGCAGCGTCGACGAGCTGATCAAGGCCCGCGACCGCGACTTCTACCTCACCGCGGAAGAGGCCAAGGACTTCGGCGTGGTCGATGAGATCATGGTGAAGCCGCCCGGCGGCGAGGACGACGACGAGTAGCACGAAGGGGAAAGGCGAAAGGGGAATGCCGAAACCCTTCCGCCTCTCCAACCCGGCTTCCCCTTTCGGCATTCCTTTTTGAGCTGTCGGCGCACCAACCGCGTCACGCCGGCTTCAAAACCACGGACGACACAATGCCCCTGATCCCCTACGTCATCGAGAAGAGCGGCCGCGAAGAGCGGGCGATGGACATCTACAGCCGGCTCTTGGCTGATCGGATCATCATGCTCGGCTCGGCCATCAACGACGATGTCGCCAACAACGTCGTGGCCCAGCTGCTGTTCCTGCAGTCCGACGACCCCAAGGCCGACATCCATCTGTACATCAACTCGCCCGGCGGCAGCGTCACGGCCGGCATGGCGATGTACGACACCATGCAGTTCGTGACCTGCGATGTCGCGACCTACTGCCTGGGTCAGTGCGCGAGCATGGGCGCGGTGCTGCTGGCGGCCGGAGCCGCCGGCAAGCGTCACGCGCTGCCCAACAGCCGGATCATGATCCACCAGCCGCTGGCCGGCATGCAGGGCACCGCCGCCGACATCGAGATCCACGCCGCCGAGTACAAGCGGACCAAGGACAAGCTCAACGGCATCCTGGCCCACCACACCGGTCGGACCCTCGAGGAGCTGCAGCGCGACACCGACCGCGACAAGTTCATGTCCGCCGACGAGGCCAAGGAGTACCGGCTGGTCGACAAGGTGATCGAGTCGATGCCGGGCTAACGGCCGGGCGCCAGCGGCGGCGAGTTCTGAAACATCTCATCAGAGCCGCGCCCGATAGGAAGCGGACTCGGTCGCTTCCTAACGGGCGCGGCTCTGTGCTTGTGACACGACCGCGAGAGCCCCCGATGGCCACCGACCCCTTCCCCAAACCGACCCACCCGCTGGTGGTTTCGTACATCGCGATCCGCCGGGCGATCGGCGTCAGCGGCTTGGTGCTGCCGGTCGCGCTCGGGCTGGGGGGCCTGCTGCTGTTCGACGTCCCCATCCAGGACAACCTCAGCAGCTACTACCACACCCCGCTCCGCAACCTGTTTGTCGGCGTGCTGTGCGCGATCGGCGTGTTCCTGTACTGCTACCAGGGGCACGACTGGGTCGAGGACTGGACCGCCAACCTTGGCTCGGCGTCGGCGCTCGGCGTGGCGTTCCTGCCGCTCGACCCCAACAGCGACCCGCTCTACCAGCAGTCGCTGGTCGGCTACCTGCACAGCCTGTGCGGCGGCGTGTTCTTCTCGACGCTCGCCTTCTACTCGCTGTTCCACTTCCCAACCGGCAAGCTCGCCAACGACGAGCGCGAGCCCCACGAGCGGACCCGCGACCTGGCGTACCGCGCCAGCGGCGTGGTGATCCTGCTCTCGATGCTGGCGATGGGCGGCTACCTGTTCCTATTGCGCGGCGAGTGGCGCGAGCTGGCCGACCGCTACAACGCCCTGTTCTGGCTCGAGTCGATCGCCGCCTGGGCGTTCGCCGCCGCCTGGCTGACCAAGGGGCGGGTCATCATTGCCGACTTCGCGATCGAGGTGATGGCGGAAACCCAGAAGCGGCTAAACCTGGGGGAGGGCGACTGAGCGGCCGCGCCGGCATCGAACGTGATCGGCCCCAGCCGAACGACTACAAGCCATGGCTCCCTCCCATCAAGCGGACAACGCCGCGGAACGCCGCTTCCCGATTCGGATCAGTCACCTGCTGCTCCTGAGCGTGTGCTGCGCAGCGGTTGCCGCGGTTCAGAACCTGGCCACCGAGTGGAGCGCCATCCCGGCCGATCAGCGTTGGCTGGTGCAGCTCAATCACCTGTTCCGCACGCTGGGGTTTGGCGCGGCCCTGGCGGGCGCGGCGGCGGCGGTGTCCTACTGGCGGAGCAGGGCATCCGGCTACCGCGCGTCGCCGGGCGCCTGGCTGCTGCTGTGGATTGCCTCCCTCGCACTCGTGCTGGGCGCCACCGATATTGCGGCGGCCGTGCTGGCCGGCGACACGCACCCCTTCTTCGTGTACCAATACCAGCTGGGCGCGCTCCACACCGCCGCCGCCGTGGCGTGCGTTGTCTTCGGCGTGCTGCTCCCTGCGCGGCTCGATTGGAAGCTGCTGCTTTTCCTCCCCGCGATCCCACTGCTGGTCGCGGCGGGCGTCAACTTCTGGGCGGCGCGTCACGCGTGGGCCAACTACGCTGTTCTCGATCTGCTGATGATCGCGACCTACCTCGTCGAGGTCCTGCTGCTCGGGTACGCCTGCGTGCGTGACCAACGCGAGGGCGTCCGGCGTGACTGGCTGCACTGGCTGGGCGTCGTGCTGTTCTGCGGCATCGCGGCGCACGACCTGGCGATCGCCTTGCTACAGTTGTTAGGAGTTCTCAACTAGCTGTGGCGGCAGGCGTCCCACGCCGGGGTGCAACCCGAGCCCTCGCGGCCGGCGCCCACATCGCCGCGGAGGTGATGGCGTTTGTGCCGCAGAAGCGTAGACTGGGGGCAAGCGAGTAGCCACGGTCTTCCCTCTGACGGCCATCAGAAATGCGTATCCCTCGCTATTGGGCAGAATCACGCCGCCAGCGGCGACAGGCGGGGCGGCAGGTCACCGTGCGGCGGTTCGGCTGGTCCGACGAGGGCGTCGAGGGCGCCCAGCGGCACGCGGACCAACGGGCCGAGGTAGCGCTCGACCAGGCCTGGCAGGGCCGCGACGTGCTACGCCGCGAGCCGAAGGTCGCCTACAACGGCGCCGAGGGCGTGCCGATCCGCGAAGAGATTGTCGCCGAGCACGGCTCGACCATCATCACCCGCAACTCGTACGGCGCGCTCTGCCTGAACACGCCCGACGTGCTGTTCGCGGACATCGACTTCCCTACCGGAACGCTAGGCTGCCGGGCAGTCGCCTTGATCGCGCTGGCGGCTGCCGCCGTGCTAATCGGCGCCGCTGCCGCCGACGGCACGACAACCGTTGTTGCGGCGGTGCTGCTGACGCCGTTCGTGGTGGGGGTGACGCTGTGGCTCGCCAGCCTGCTGGTGCGACTCACGCGTCGGGTGCGAGGCGGGCAGCCCGCGATTGCGCTCCGCCGGATCCAGGCGTACGCCGAAAGCCGCCGCGACTGGCAGCTCCGCGTCTACCGCACGCCGGCCGGGCTGCGGGTGCTGGCGATGCACCAGCTGTTTGACCCTACCGATGAGGCCACCCACCAGCTGTTCGCGTCGCTGGGCGTCGACCCCGTGTACGCGTTAATGTGCCGCCGCCAGGCGTGCTTCCGGGCCAGGGTGACCCCGAAGCCGTGGCGGATTGGGTGGGGTGAGTACATTAAGCCCAGGCGCGGCGTGTGGCCAATCGCCGAGGAACGCCTGCCTGCCCGCCGTGCATGGGTCGCTGAGTACGAACAGGCGGCTCGAAACCACGCCGCGTGCGAGTACGTAACGAGCTTCGGAACGGGCCGCACGCATGAGAAGGCTCGCGCCGTGCAAAAGCTGCACGACGAGCTTTGCCGCGCGACTTCGGGACTGCCAACCGCGTAGGAGCGCGGCGCCAACAAAAAAACCCGCGGCTGCCGCCGCGGGCTGCTTAGCACGATAGAGAAGGGCCGGCTACTTGCCAACCACACTCGCCAGCGTCTGCTTCAGCTCGCGCCGGGTCGAGCGGCTGTACTCGATGTCGAACCAGACTATCTTGCCCGCGGCGTCCAGCACGTAGACGCGCGGCAGCCGGCCGCTGCCGACCTTGGCGAACTGCTCGCCGCTGGGGTCGGTCGCGACAGTGAGCGGCGAGCCCTGCGGGACCTTGGCCGGGCTGCCCGCAACTTTCACCAGCACCACGGCGACGCCCTTCTCACCATACGGCTCGAGCACGTCGCCCGGCAGGTCGGCGATCAGCTGGGGGTTCATCCAGTGCTCCTGCCCAACAAACGCCACGACCGTAGCGGTCTTGCCACGGAGGTCGGCCAGGGACTGGTCGCCACCGTCGGCGGACAGCGTCAGCTCTGGCATCGCGTCGCCGATGCCGACCTGACACATCGCCCGGTGCTGGGTCGAGAGCAGCACCGGCGGGACCTCGGCCGCGGCGGGCAGGGCGAACGTGGCGGCCAGCAGCGTGGCCAGGCACGCGGTAGTCATGGGGGCAGTCATTAGCTTCGTCATAGGGCTTATTGTCGGAATCTCCCGAACAAGCGTCAACGGCCATTGGGAGAGAGGGATCAAAGGGGGAGCGCTGCCCTAGGGTAGCCCACCCCGCAAGGGGTGGGACCGAACCCGCAAGAAGTCCCAGCCCCTGCGGGGTGGGCGGTTTGGGGCAAAGTCCCCCCAGGGTTCTGCGCATGCGGTTTTTTGACAGCCCGGGGATAAAGGGTACGATTCAGCGAGATCCTCGGGGCGGGCCGCCGCCCGGGGGAAGAATCTCATCAAGATCCCTCCCCCACTGGCGAATACACCGCTGACGATCTCCCCGTAGCGAAGATGACGGGCGATTCCCCTTTCCCCAATCGGCGCCGGCCCTGATGCCGGCGGAGTGTTCGCCATGTTGGACTTAGTTTTCATGTTCTGCGCCGGCGTCGGCGGGGTGATCATGGTCATCCAGTTCGCCCTGATGCTGCTCGGCGTTGGCGACGATCTTGACGGCGGCAACCTCGACGCCGATTTCGACGGTGGGATCGACGGGGACTTCGACGCCGACGTTGACATCGACGCCGACCACCCGAACACCGTCTCGGACGCGGCCGACGCCGACTTCGACCACCCGGACAGCGTCTGGGTCTTCCAGGTGCTTTCGGTCCGCGGCATCATCGCCGCGATCACGTTCTTTGGCCTGGGCGGCTGGTGGGCCCGCGCCGGCGACATGGCGCCGACTTCGGCGGTCGCGCTCGGGGCCGTGCTCGGCCTGTTTGCCCTGTACGCGATGTACTGGGCCATGAAGCAGCTCTACAAACTCCGCGCCAGCGGCACGGTGAACATCGCCAACGCCCGCGGGCGCGAGGCGACCATCTACGTGCCGGTGCCCGCCGCCGGCGACGGCCGGGGCAAGGTCCACCTGATGCTGCAGGGACGCACCATGGAGTACGAGGCGGTCACCGACGAGCCCGAGCGGCTGGCGACCGGCGAGCCGGTCGTCGTGACCGACGTCCTCGGCGGCGACCTGGTGCAGGTCGCCCGCGCCCACAAGACAGCCAGCCAAACCACTCAGGCGAGCGCCTGACTGACACACCGACCGGCCGCTCCGCGGCCGGCTTATTGCAGGGGGAAATCGAATGAACGCTGCCGTGCACACACCCGTCCCGCTTCCGCTCGCGGAGCTCGGCGACACACAGAGCATCATCCTGATCGCGGCCATCGCGATCGCCGCGATGCTGTTCTTCGGCATGCTGATGCTGCTGGTCAAGAACTACAAACGCTGCTCCAGCAACCAGGTGCTGGTCATCTTCGGCAAGACCGGCAAGGGCCAGGCGGCCAAGACCGTGCACGGCGGCGCCGCGTTCATCTGGCCGCTTATCCAGGACTACCGATACCTGAGCCTCGACCCGATCCAGATCGAGATCCCGCTACGCGGCGCGCTCTCGATCGAGAACATCCGCGTCAACGTGCCGAGCGTGTTCACCGTGGCGGTCGGCACCACGCCCGACGTGATGACCAACGCCGCGATCCGCCTGCTGGAGCTCTCGACCAACGAGGTCCGCAAGCAGGCGGAGGAGATCATCTTTGGCCAGCTCCGCCAGGTGGTCGCCTCGATGGGCATCGAGGACATCAACCGCGACCGCGACGCGTTCCTCTCGCACATCCAGAACTCGGTCGAGCCGGAACTGAAGAAGATCGGCCTGGTGCTGATCAACGTCAACATCACCGACATCACCGACGAGTCCGGCTACATCGACGCGATTGGTCGCAAGGCGGCGGCCGAGGCGATCCAGTCCGCCCGCGCCGACGTGGCCGACGAAGAGAAACGCGGCGAGATCCGCGTCGCCGACGCCGAGCGTGAGCGGGTCGTCAGCGTGGCGAACGCCACCAAGCTCCGCGAGATCGGCACCCGCGAGGCCGAGCGCGAGCAGGCGGTCAGCATCGCCAACCTGCAGAAGGAGCAGACGGTCGGCGAGCGCGCGGCCGAGTTCCAACGCGAGATGCAGGTCAAGGACGCCGAGCGTGAGAAGCGGATCGCGGTCGCCAAGGCCAACGCCTCGGCGGTCGACGGCGAGAACATCAGTGAGGCCGCCATCGCCCAGAGCCAGGCGACCCTCTTGGTCGAGCGGGCCGAGGCCTACGAGCGGGGCGAGTCCCGCAAGCGTGAGGCCGAGGCCGCCGTCATCGAGATCCAGAACCGCGCCATGGCCAAGGCCGCCCTGGCCGACGCCGAGCGCGTCGAGGCCGAGAAGCGTGCCGAGCTCGAGGCGCCCGCCAAGGCCGAGAAGGCGCGGATCCTGGTCGAGGCCGAGGCCGAGGCCGGCAAGCGCCGCCTGGAAGCCGAGGGCGAAGCGTCCGCCATCTTTGCCCGCCTGGAAGCCCAGGCCCGCGGCGAGTACGAGATCCTGGCCAAGAAGGGCGAGGGCCTGAAACAGATTGTCGCCGCGTGCGGCGGCGCCCGCGAGGCGTTCCAGCTGATGATGCTCGAGCACCTCGACAACCTGGCCGAGAGCTCGGCCAAGGCGATCAGCAACATTAAGTTCGACAAGGTCGTGGTGTGGGAGAACGGCGGCGGCAAGGGTGGCCGCACCAACACGGCCGACTTCCTGCACGGCATGGCCGGCACCCTGCCGCCGATGATGAGCGTGCTGAAGGACATCGGCGGCGTCGAAATCCCCGAGAGCCTGGCCAAGCTGGCCGGCACCGAAGAGGGCGAACGCGAAGAGGCCGCCAAGACCCGCGCCGCCGGCAACGGCGTCGCCAAGGCAGCCGCCAAGAGCGACGACGATGACCTGCCGTCCCGCGGCTAGCCCATCAATCCACGCTGGAGCAGCCCACCCCGCCAGGGGTGGGACTGCACGGCGATGGATTGGGTACACTGATAAGCACAAATGGCCGCCGATGAAGGATTCATTGGCGGCCATTGGCTTTTCTAAAATCGGCGGCAGGCACGATCGATGGATATTACCAACCTCGCCGGCTTCCTACTAGTTGTCGGCATGATGGCAGGCGGGATTGTCGCCGCCGGGCGCGGCGTTCTCAGGCTGCTCCGCGAGGGCCACACCTACGACAGCACCAGCAGCCCTGTCCCCTACGACGAGGCGCCCCACCTCTACTGGCTGCACTTCGCCGGGTTTGTGGGGCTCGGGCTGTTCTGCTTGTGCTTCGGCGTCTTTGTGGGGTACGGCCTGCTTTCGTGGTGATCTCACTCAGGGGGTCGCCAGGCTAGTGCGAAGCACCGGCGGCGGTCCCACCCCTGGCGGGGTAGGCTGCGAATGGTCCTCGGTTTGCACCTGGGTTGGTAGTTGGCACGGCCGCCCGCGACTACCCACGCGGCCGCGGCTGTCTAAACTAAAGGTCTGACGGGACGCCGCCGCGGCGTTCGGCCGCCCCCGCTTTCGAGGCCCGATGAACGCTTACCTGCTGAACCTCTGGGACAAGGCCCGCAACAGCTATTGGTTGGTGCCGGGCCTAATCGCCCTTGGCTCGCTGTGCCTGTCCTACCTGATGCCGCTCGTCGACAGCGCGGTCGGTGAAGCCAACATCGAACTCCCGGAGTGGGTCCGCACCACAACGGACACCGCCCGAGCGACCCTCTCCGCGATGGGGGGCGCCATGATCACGGTGACCGGCACCGTGTTCTCCATCACGATCGTGACACTTTCGCTTACCTCCCAGCAGTTTGGGCCGCGGCTGCTGCGCCGCTTCATGCACGATCTCCCTACGCAAATTACGCTAGGCGTGTTCCTCTCGACCAGCCTCTACTGCCTGCTGCTCCTGCGCGTCGTCGAAAGCCGCGAGGACGGGCTCGTCGCGCCCCACATTTCGATCTCCGTTGCGGTGGCGTTCACCGTCCTCAGCATGATGATGCTGATCGTCTACATCCACCATGTCGCGGTGCTGATCCAGGCGCCGAACGTCGTGGCCTCCGTCGCGCGGGACCTCGACTCGGCGATCGACCGGATGTTCCCCGAGCGGCTGGGCGAAGAAGAAGACCCGCCCAACCACGGCGACGAGTCCCCGCCCGAGAGCGAGGGGATCGTGCTCTTCTCCCACCAAGAGGGCTACATGCAAGCACTCGCCGCCGAAGACCTGATGAGCTGGGCCCGCGCCGAGGACCTGATCGTCCGCCTGCAGGAGCGGCCCGGCAGCTTCGTCGTGCGCGACGCGCCAGTCGCCGAGGTCTGGCGCCGCGGCCTCTCGGACCAATCACGCGACGACCTCGAGCAGCACTTCAACAGCCTGTTCATTGTCGGCGAACGCCGCACCCCACGGCAGGACGTCGAGTGCGCGGTAGACGAGCTGGCCGAGGTCGCCGTGCGGGCGTTGTCGCCCGGCGTCAACGACCCGTTCACCGCCGCCACCTGCGTCGACCGCCTGGGCGCCTCGCTGGCGCGGTTCGCCGAACGCCGCGTGCCGGACGCCTACCGCTACGACGACGACGGAGTGCTCCGCGTCATCACCCGGCCGATCGACCTGGGCAACATGCTCGAGGCCGCCTTCAACCAGATCCGCCAGTACAGCCGGGACAGCGTCGCGGTGACGATCCGCCTGCTCGAGTCGCTCGAGATCGTCGCCTCTCGGGCCTCAACGCCCGACGACACCGCGGCGGTCCGGGCCCACGCCGAAATGATCGTCCGCGGCTCCGAGTCGCTCCCCGAAGAGTTCGACAAGCGGGGCATCCGCGAGCGGTACGAACGCGTGCTAAAGGCGATGCAGACTCATCAAAACGCCACCTAAATGCGCCTGGCCGCAAACTTCTTCGCTAGGAATCCCTCAATTTCTAGGCGTTTCGCAGCCCCTCAGCCTCAATCGCTAAATTCCCCCTATTTCTCGCCATCGTTGAATTGACTGCGGCAAGTCGCGTCACTATACTGCGTGGCAGTGCGGGAAACTGTGGATCCCCCGTACGAAGGCAGTCGGCACCAGCCGCTTGCTGCACCGACCGTCAACAGGCGCACCCAGAAATTCGGACCAAACTACCAATGAAGCTCAAGTCACTATTCGGCGTATGTGCCCTTTCGGTCGTGATGCTTGTGGGATCACAAGCGTCGGCGATGCTCAAGGTTGACTTCAACCATGGCGGCAGTCCGACTGAGGCCGGGTACTACGGCGTTGGTGTCGGCGGCGCAACTGGTCTTAATGGCGGAGCCGTCGGTGCATCGATCGATCTTTCGCTCACCGCGGTTGGCGGCACTTTGGATTCGCGCAACCGGACTTTCGGGCCAATTCCCGAAGATCTTTCCCGTGACTTTGTGTTCACCACAACCGGAACTAGCAGTGCTGGTGACTACCTCGACATTCTGCTGAAGAATGTGACTGCAGGCACCTACACCTTTACGGGGTTCTTCCACAACTCTGAGCTTGCCAGCCCAGTAGGGGCCTACGAAGACGCGGAAACGAATGTTTCGTTCGCGAATGGCGCATCGCCGGCGCCCGGCGACTTCATCTTCGGTGCCAGCGGTGTCCGGACCGACTACGACGAAGAGCCTATCGGCGAGGCTTCGTTCAACTTTGTCAGCACCGGCGAAGACCTGACCTTCCGGATTGGCTTGGCCGATTCGAGCAAGCGAGCCGTGCTGATCAACGGCTTCACGCTCGCTGCTGTCCCCGAAGTTGGTTCCTTCTTCGTCGGCTCGCTGCTGTTCGGCGTCGGCATGGCCCGCTACCGCGGCAAGCGTCGTGCTTAGCCGTCAGACAACGACGAGCTGAATTCAAAATACGAAAAGCAGCCGGGGCTAGCTCCGGCTGCTTTTTTGCGCTCCTGTTGGATTCCCCCGCCGCCGCGAGGTAGCCTCGGTTAGTTGGCTCCTTCCAATGCGGGGACCTACGAAGCGGCCCCTCTGCCGTTGTTGCCTCGATTGGTCTCGAGGCGCTCGCTAACCACCGCCGCCGACCAGTGTTCCCCTCGGCATAATCCCCTGCTATGCACGCTCCCCTCCTCGCTATCATTGTCGCCCTGGCGTACGGCCCACTCCTCACGGAGTACGCGGCGAACCTGTGGTCGCGGCCGTACTACCAACACTTCCCCTACTATCTTGCGACATGCCTCTTGCTCGCGAACCGCGCGCTCCAGTTCCCCCGCTCAGACAAAACACCGACCCGCGCCACCTACGCCCCGCTGCTGGCTGCTGCGGCTTGTGCGATTCTCCCTCTGGCCTACTGGCTGGCTTCGCCGCTCTTGGCGGCTGTATCCTTCCTGCTGCTGCTAGGCTGGTGGCTCAACCGTTTGGCGACTGAGCTAGGGTCGCCGTTCCCAACGGCCGAGTGGTTACTGTTCTGGCTGCTCATCCCGCCCCCAATCAACCTCGACCGCCAGCTCATGGAGTCGCTGCAGCGGTGGAGCAGTTCGCTCAGCAGCGCCGTGCTGGACACCCTCGGGGTAAACCATTTGATGCAGGGGAACGCCCTGCTGCTGTCCGGGAAAGAGCTCTTCGTTGATGAGGCGTGCAGCGGGATTGTCTCGGTGGTGTCGATTGTCTCGTGCGCGGCGTTGTACGGGGTGTGGCGGTACCGCGGTCCGGCCCACACCATGCTACTGATGGCCTCCGCCGCCGGGTGGGCCGCCCTGCTCAATGTCGTCAGGATCACGACCATCGCCGTAGCCTACCAGTCTTGGGGCGCCGACTGGACCGAGGGGCTGTCGCACACCATCTTAGGTTTGGTTGTGTTCCTGCTAGCCCTGGGCGCCGTGCTCCTCACCGACTGGGCACTGAACGCCCTGCTCACCTCCGTCAGTGATCGCTACGCCGAACAGAACGACACCCGCCTACGGCGTGGCGCTAAACTGGTGGCTATCTGGGACCGTGTGGCTACAAACACCCGGGTCCGCTTGAGGGAGTCCGAGGCGTCCGTCTCCGCAATCGCCACGGCATTTCGCGCGCCGCTGCTGCTGGTCGCCGCTTTGTCGCTGCTGAGCGCCGGGCAGCTGCTGAGTGCGGGGTCCCCGACGTCAACGTCACCGACTCCGCCCCGGGTGGACGACGCCGCCTTTTCGCAGGCTCTTCAGCAAGACGTGCTGCCCCTCGAGATCGAAGGCCTGCAACTCACCGGGGTGAACTACGAAGAACGATCGCGGGACGACGCCTTTGGGAATCACTCCGTGTACTTCGACTACCAGAGCGACCGGGGTGAGACGTACCGCGTCTCGTGCGACTTCTCGTATACCGGCGGCTGGCACGAGCTGTCGATCTGCTACCGCGGGATTGGGTGTGAGCTTGTCGAGCGTGAGGTCCAGACTCTTGATCAAGCCGGTGACGCGGAAACCGCGCCCGTGGAGTACGCCACGCTCGACCTGAGACAAGAAGATGGGAGCCTGCTGTGGGTCGCGTTTTGTGCCTGCGGTTTTGACGGCGCCCCCGCCGAGGCCGAACAGACCGACCTGATTGGGCGGCTGACAAATCGGACGACGCGGCAACACAACGACGCCCTCGGGGCGTCGTTTCAGGTGCAAGTGATCGTCCAACGCGAAGACCGCGTCAGCGCCCACGACCGCTACATTGGAACACTCCTCCTAGCCGACGCCCGATCGCGTTTTGTCGAAGTCGCAAGACGCATGAGTCAGGAACAGGAATAGAATCAGTGGGTATCGATCCTGCCGATCAGCCATCATGAGTCGCCGCAGAGGTTCACATTCGCCGCACCGCTCGCGCCTGTCCAATTGGATAATGGGTTGCTGGTGGTGGTTGCTGGAGACCAGAGAACGTTTTAGCCGCCGCGTGGCACGAGTAGGCAGGCGTGTGTCTCGCGGGTTCTCGTCGGTGCAGGACGGCCTTGAGGGGATCGAATCCGTCGCCACCCGCGTTATCCGGCGCCCGTTCCGCTTTCTGTCGGGACGTTCCAGTAGTGGTTCGACCTCAGCGATTGGTTCTCTGGGCGAGGCGACCTCACGGTTTCTGGGCGCCCCTTTCCGGTACGCCGCGAGAGGGAAGCGGCTGTTTCGGACGGTCGACTCGCTGGAAAAAGTGCTCGACCTCGTCTTCCTGCCCGTTACCTCTGTCGCCGGATTTGCCTACGCCTGGGTAACGACCCGCCGGGTCCGTGAAGTACTGCTGGCGCTCCCGGTGCTTGTTCTGATTCTCCCCTTCGCATATGTCGCGCTGTCGGCCTCGTTGCGGGGGCGGGGTCCGATCGCCTCTCGCTACCAGGAAGCTTTGCAGGTCGCCCGCAAGGAAGGCAGGCTGCAGGACGCGGAGCTGCTCCGAGCGAAGCTGGCGCAACTAGGAGTCGACAACAGTCGCACCGAGTACCTTGAGGCGTTAAAGATCGTCGACAAGGGGGACTACTCCACCGGGTTCTCCCTGATGCAGCAGCTTGCCCCGGCAGAAGCTCCGGGCTTCGCCGAAGCTCACTACTGGATCGCCTTTAATCTTGTCAGGAACGACCAGTCGACGGACGAGCAATTCGGCCCCACCAGCATTGAAGAGCGATCAAGGCTGGCCGAAAAGCACCTCGATCAGCTGAGGGCCTACGGCGTTGAGTCGCCCGTGGTGAAACTGCTGCACGCCGTCGTGCTGGCCCGCACCGGGCGTTTGAAAGAAGCTGCGGAGATGCTCGAGCCAATCTCCGACTCGGTTTTCGCCGCCGCGGCGATGCGGGTGAGGTTGCTCGTTTCTCTCGAACGCCCCGTCGAGGCGGCGAAACAGGCCGAGTCGGTCAATCGGCTGTACCTGCAGCTCGACGTGCCCGCGAGCACCCTGACGGCCGACGAACACCGCAGCCGGGTCCTTGCTGCTACCCTCCTTGGTGACGAGCTGCTGAAGGAACAGGCCCTGCTCGCGTGGCGGCGCGTGGACCCGACCAACGTCGAACCGGCCGTGCTGCTGCTGCGGCACACGGAATCGCTCATCACCGAGACCTTCACCAAGGACGAGTTTTCCCCGGACGCCCTCGTGACCCGGCTGTGCCGCGCCGAAGAGCTCGGCAGTCCGCGCCCGTGGCTGGCCCTCCAGCTGCGGGACCTGATAGAGCTTCGCGGCCATTCTGAATCGTACCGCTTTGCATGGCTTGGCCTCCTCGGTTCGCCTGACGCAAGCGACGAGTTCATCGAGCTGGCCGGGACAACCGCCGCCCTGCGTGGGCAGGTAGACCAGGCGCGGAAAGCGTTCTCTAGACTCACCGATGACGGCCAAGCCGATCCACTGGTGTGGAACAATTACGCGTGGGCGTTGATGCAGCCGCCGCAGCCCAATCTCCTCGAGGCACTCCAGGCAATCGAGGGCGCCTTGAAGCAAGAGCCCGAGAGCGCTATTTACCGCGAAACTCGCGGGCAGATCAACGTTCTGCTGCAGCGGTGGCCCGACGCCATCGAAGATCTCGAGTTCGCAGTCCAGGAATTCCCTGAGAACAAGGTGGTGCACAAGGGGCTTGGGCTGGCCTACGACGCCACAGGGAAGAAAGAGCTCGCCGCCACTCACTGGGAGCAGTCGGGGGAGCCCCGCCCCCAGAACCCGATTGCAAACCCATGACGCCATCCATTGCCCCGTCTCAAGGGACCCCCCCGTCCCCCACACCGAAGGCGCGTCTCTTTGATCGCGCGGGGCGGCCGTCGTCAGTTCCGGCTTAGAGAACCAGACGCCGCTCGCCGACCCAGGGGGCGGCCTGTCGGCTTTCGGGTTCGTCCTCGCCGCTCGCTGCTTGGTCGGTCAGGGCGGAGTCGAGCCTCGCGGCCTCGGTCGACGGTTTCACGAAGTCTTTCGGCGGACTCATGGCGAGGTATTCGATAAGGTCCGCGGCAATTGCGTACCGCTCAGCAGTCGCCGTGCCGGAACGAGGACACGCTGGGCAGCCCGTTGGTCCACTCGCCGTCAAGTAGGATCGACTTAATCGAGAAGCGGGCCTCGGGGGCAATGCATCCGAGAAGGAGTGGTCTTGGTCGAGGCCGCCGGTCGCGTTGCGGACCGCGGCGCCCGCAAGAAACACGGGACCGGCCCACGGGTCGTTGAGCACTACGCGGTAGGCACCGGCGTTGCATGCGTCGGCTGCGCCGCCAGTCGCTAGCGCCGGTCCGATCGCGACCAACGCCTGGTCCTTCCATGTCCACCTGCGGAACGCTGATCTGGTCGACGACCGGTCCGAGGCGGAGCATTTCCGCCAGCAGGCGATTCGGCCGCTCCCTCTCGGCTGCAGTGGTCGAGGGGTGGGCCGATCAAGTACGGACGCTTTTGTGGGAACTCTCCGGACGGCCGAGGCGTCTCAACCCCGCTGGTCTGTTCCTCAAAGCAAAGGTATGCCGATGATCCGTTCCATCGCGTTGGCGGCCGCGTTCGCCATCCTTGCTTACCCCTTTTCCGCAGCAGCCGATTCCCAACCCGGTGCGTCCCAGCGGGCCTCCGCTCCGACAAAGAACCCCCAAATCGATTACGGCGGATTCTTGGAGCTGTGCCTCGAGGTTCAGCCCTACCGAGAAGAGCGACGCGTCGACGAAGCAGCGTTTCTCGCTCTCGCCAAGAAGTCCGGCACAATCATTCTCGACACCCGGAGCAAATGGGCCTACGACGACCTGCACATCAAGGACGCGGTGCACCTCAACTTCTCCGACTTCACGACCAAGTCTTTGGAAGAAGCACTCGGGGACAAGAGCACTCGGGTGTGGATCTACTGCAACAACAACTTCAAACCGACCACCAGGTCACTAGCGACCAAGATGGCGCCCACGGCGCTGAACATCCCGACCTTCGTCGCCCTCTACGGCTACGGGTACTAGAACGTCTACGAACTGGCCCCTGTGCTCGACCCAGGGCACACTCGCCTGGATCTGGTCAGCAGCGATCGCGGGCGAAAGTAATCTCGCTGCCGCCGCTACAGCGTCGACGTCAGCTCGCTCTGCATGGCGTCGCGTTGGCGGGTGACCATTTCGTGGTACGCGCCGCGGGCGGCGAGCAGCTCTTCGTGGGCGCCCCGTTCGATGATCCGCCCGTGCTCCATCACCAGGATCATGTCCGCGCTGGTGACCGTCGACAGCCGGTGGGCGATGACGAAGGTCGTGCGGCCGTGCATCAGGTCGGCCAGCGACTGCTGGATCAGCTGCTCGCTCTCGGTGTCGAGGTTGCTGGTGGCCTCATCGAGGATCAGGATCTTGGGGTCGGCCAACAATGCCCGGGCGATCGACAGCCGCTGGGCCTGGCCGCCCGAGAGCCGCACGCCGCGCTCGCCGATCACTGTGTCGTAGCCTTCGGGCATCTGATCGATGAACTGATGGGCGTTCGCGCGGTGGGCCGCTTCGACCACTTCCTCATGGGTCGCCTTGGGCCGGCCGTACGCGATGTTGCTGCGGATCGAGCCGTCGAACAGGAACACCTCCTGCTGCACTACGCCCAGCAGATTACGGTAGCTGGCGAGCCGCAGGTCGCGGAGGTCGTGCCCGTTGAGCGTGATGGCTCCGGAGGTCGGGTCGTAGAAGCGGGCGACCAGGTCGGTGATGGTGGTCTTGCCGGCGCCGCTGCGGCCGACCAGCGCCACGACGCTGCCGCCGGGCACGGTGAGGTCGAAGTCGCGGATCACGGGCTCGCCGTCGTTGTACTCGAAGTCGACGTGGTCGAACCGCAGCTCGCGGACCTCCTGAGGCGCGGCGATGGCGTCCGGCTTGTCGGGCTTGTCGGTCGGCGACTCGATCACCTCGAACACCCGCTCCATGCCGGCGAGCGATCGCTGCAGCTCGGAGAACGAGTTGACGATCTGCCACACCGGCTCGAGCAGCATCAGCGTGTACATCTGGAAGGCCATGATGTCGCCGATGGTGGCCTTGCCGTAGATGGTCATCGCGCCGCCCATCCACACGATCACCACGTTGACCGACGCCAGCAGGAACCCCCAGCTGGTCCACAGCACGATCTCACGCCAGTGGGCGAACAGCTCCTTGCGGGCGATGGTGTGCCGGCCGCCGAGGTAGGTCGCCTCCTCGTTGACCTCCCGCTGGAACGCCCGCACCACGCGGATGCCGCCGAAGGTCTCGCTGACGCGGGCGTCGATGGCGGCGTTCTCTTCGCGCATCGAGCGGTAGATCGGCCGCACGCGGCGGGCGACCGTCAGGCTGAGCGCCATGGCCGGCGGCAGCACCACCATCGCGGCCAGCGCCAGCTTCCAGTTGATCGACAGCAGGATCCCCAGCGCCACGAGCAGCCGCACCAGCGACACGCCCGGCGAGATGATCGCCAGCTGCAGCAGGCCGGTGGTGCGGTCGATGTCGCCGCTCAGGCGGCTGATGATGCCGCCGGTCTTCATGTCGTTCAGGTCGTCCAGCGGCAGGCCGAGCATCCGATTGAACAGCGCCCGGCGGAGCGACAGCAGCACCTTCACGTTGAGGATCCGCTGGTGGAAATTCCGCGTCGCGTCCAGCAGCCGAGCCAGCACGATCACGCCGAGGAACAGCCCGCCGACCAGGTTGAGCCGCATCAGCCGTTCGGCGCTCGACGGGCCATCGCCGCCGATCACGTTGTCGATGATGTACCGCAGGAACAGCGGCTGCATCATGTCGAGCACCGCGATGGTCAGCGCCAGCGCGCCGATCGCGATGACCGTCCCGCGGTAGGGGCCGAGCCACCGCAGATACATCCGCAGGTACTTGCGGCGTTCGGACTTGTCGGTGTTCTCGACGCGGTCCTTGTCGGCCTTGGCGCGGGCGGACAGCTCGCGCACGCGGCCCTCGCGGTACGCCTGGCGGAACTCTTGGAAACGGCTTCGGGAGCTATCACGATTGGACAATGCAACAGGGGCGCAGCAGGGGCCCGGCGGTCGAGGTGGGCAGGGGGAGGAGCAAGGTGGCAGGCCGGCTCCGCGCCGGCCCCCCAGGATCCAGCGCAGTCGCAGACGGACGAATGGTACGCAGGCAGGGCCCGAAAGTGCAGCCAAATTCCGGGAATCCGTCCCGCCCGCGCTAGCCCACCCCGTCCGAATGCCGGCGGAGTCAACATTGGGCCATTCGCAGAAACTTCGTAGAATCCAGCTAGCGACCCCCATTCTCTCATTTGCGTAACGGAACCTCCTATGTGCGGTATTGTTGGCTACATCGGACCCAAGCAGGCGGCTGGCTACCTGATGGAAGGCCTGCGGCGGCTCGAGTACCGCGGCTACGACAGCTCCGGCATCGTGACGCTCGAAGACACCGGCGAGGTGGCCATCACCAAGGCGGCCGGCCGTATCGACCAGCTCGCCGCCAAGCTCCGCGACGCCAGCCACCAGGGCGGGGTTGGACTCGGCCACACCCGCTGGGCCACCCACGGCGCCGCCAACGACACCAACTCCCACCCGCACCTCGGCGGCCAGGGCGAGGTCGCCCTGGTGCACAACGGCGTCATCGAGAACTTCCGCAACCTCCGCGACCAGCTCGAGCAGATGGGCTACGAGTTCATCTCCGAGACCGACAGCGAGGTGGTCGCCCACCTGATCGCCGCCGAGCTCAAGGCGGTGCTCGAGTCGCTCGGCGACGACACCACCCACGACCCCTACGCCCCGCTGGTCGAGGCGGTCCGCGCCGCCACCTCCCAGCTGCGCGGCACCTACGGCCTGGGCGTCGTGTTCCGCGACTACCCCGAGGTCGTCCTCGCCGCCCGTCTCGGCAGCCCGCTGGTGATCGGCGTCGGCTCTGGCGAGAACTTCATCGCCAGCGACGGCTCGCCGCTCGTGGGCCACACCGACCGCATCACCTACCTCTCCGACCACGAGATCGCCGTCGTGACGGCCGACTCGATCCGGCTGCACGACCGCGAGCAGGGACCGATCTCGCACAAGGTGTCGCTGCTCGAGATCGACGAGAGCCAGGTCTCGCTGAACGGCTTCCCCCACTACATGCTCAAGGAGATCTTCGAGCAGCCCGAGACCATCCGCGCCGCGATGCGCGGCCGCCTCGACGAGGACGAGGCGACCGCCAAGTTCGGCGGCCTGAACCTCACCCCCCGGCAACTCCAACGCGTCGACCGGCTGGTGCTCACCGCCTGCGGCACCAGCTGGCACAGCGCGCTGCTCGGCGAGTACATGCTCGAGGCCTTCGCCCGCATCCCGGTCGAGGTCGAGTACGCCAGCGAGCTCCGCTACCGCAACCCGCCGCTGTCGACCAACAGCCTGCTGTTCGCCATCACCCAGTCCGGCGAGACCATCGACACCCTCGCCGCGCTGCGCGAGATCAAACGCAAGGGCCACCCGACGCTGGCCATCTGCAACGTGGTGGGCAGCACCATCGCCCGCGAGGCCGACGGCGGCGTCTACCTGCACGCCGGCCCGGAGATCGGCGTCGCGTCGACCAAGGCGTACACGTCGCAGTGCACGGTGCTGGCCCTGCTGGCACTCTACATCGGCCGGCTCAACCACCTCAGCTTCGAGGCCGGCCTGCGGATCATCGAGGAGCTCAAGGCCCTGCCCGACCAGGTCGAGAAGGCGCTGGACACCAACAACGAGGCCCGCCGCATCGCGGCCAAGTACGCCGGCTGCAACAACTTCTTGTACCTCGGCCGCCAGTTCAACTTCCCCACCGCGCTCGAGGGCGCGTTGAAGCTCAAGGAGATCAGCTACATCCACGCCGAGGGCTACCCCGCCGCCGAGATGAAGCACGGCCCGATCGCCCTGGTCGACGAGAACACGCCTAGCGTGTTCATCGTGCCGCAGGGCGGTGTGTACCACAAAGTCATCTCGAACATGGAAGAGATCAAAGCCCGCGGCGGCCCCCTGATCGCCGTGGTCGACGACCCCAGTGGCCGCGCCGCCGAACTGGCCGACGACGTCATCTGCGTGCCGTCGGTCAGCGAGTTCCTGCAGCCGATCGTCGCCGCGGTTCCGCTGCAGCTGCTGGCCTACCACATCGCCGTGCACCGCGGCTGCGACGTCGACAAGCCACGGAACCTGGCGAAGAGCGTCACCGTGGAATAGGTAGCCGGCGAGCTACGCCTCGCCGGTGGCCCCGCCAAACGAGCCCGCCAGCGTTTCTCCTTCCGACGGCGTTTTGTCCCTTCCGACTTTTGTCCCTAATTCCGACAACGATTTCTAAGGACAAAAGTCGGGGCCCGTTTCGGGCGCCGGTCGCCTTAAGTGGTGCTATTGATTAAGGTTGCGGATCTGCCCTCAGCAGGCTCCAGCGACTTTTGTCCGATCTTGTCCACCAGCGCGGACAAAAGCCCCACCAACGACCGGCTTCCCCGCCGCAACCGCCGGCGGAAGCCGCCGGGATTGCGTCCTGCCAGCGACACCACGGCCGGCATCCAGGGGCCCCCAGCAGCCCCTCTATTGGACCGCGCTGCCGGCCCAATTTCTACAAAGAAATGGTTCAGCGCCGCCAATTGTGGCGTGGTGGTTCCCCACCGTGATCGGCCCGGGCGCAGAGAAGGGAACCGCCAAGACGCCAAGTCGCCAAGAGGGCGCTCGATGAGCACCGGGTGGCTCGCACCCAAGCGCGTGGTGCCTCGCCAACAGCGCGACCACGCCCTTTCAGGGACGTGCCACCCGAAACCCCATCAGCCGCCGGGCGTTCGCCCCCGGTTCGGAAGCACTCGTCCGCGCGGCGGCAATTGCCCTGAAGGGGCAACCTACCACAGCCCAGGGCGCAGCCCTGGGATACCGGCCCGCGCTGCCCTCAGGCCTGAAGGGCCGCGCTAACATTGGTAGTAGCGCGGAGCTTCTCTGAGGCGACAATCCAACGACCCCAGCGCAGTGTGAGCGAGGCTGACGGCAAGCCCCGCCGCGACGCCGTGCCCGCCCGCAGAACACGTTCGATCCCCTCGGCGGTCCTCCCGCGGTCGAGCCGGGCGCCATGCCCCACGCTGGCGTGGGCGTGGGCCCCGGGTTCAGCATTGCCACGCGAGCGTGGCAACGGCACCCGCCTACGTAGCGCGGCCTCCTCAGTTAGCTTCACCCGGCGCGCCCCATGCGCCAAAGCTCTGCCTTAGACTCAGTCGTTGGTCAATATATACACAGGCATGTCCGACATCACGCACGCCAACATGAAACTTACAGGCAGCCTAGTCTCCATTTGGTCAACATCTATCCACATATCGAACAGTACTTGGGTCTCATACCCAGACGTTCTCAGTTCTCTGAGGAATACAGATTGCTCACAAATCCAAGCCGAAGCTGAATCCAGGCCCAGGGCCATTCGCTCCATAACTTGACTTGCGCCGCGTTCATCAAACAGCTCTATCCTCACCGTACGCCAAGTGCGCTCGGACGGATCCAGCAGACGAGCCGGTTGCTTGATTGCCAATCGCGCTATGTCATCTCGAGAAACTTCACCTCCGCCTGGCTTCCAAATCTGCAACACACATGTGGCGGATTTAACGGCAATATCAGAACCCTCCTCCGCGAATGATAGCTTCTCTGTCAATCAGATTCCCCGGAGGCTGCACAGCACGAGTCCCACCCGGATGGCCAAGGACCATGTGCTCTCGTCCACTGCCGCGAGCCAGGAAATGGATATTGCGAGGGTCACCCGCATATGCGGGCAGATCCTTGACACGATTGATGTGATGCCCAGTGTATCCCATTGGCGCCCTCGCGGACACGATCTGAGTAGGGTCTACATTGTCCAAAACCTGCCGAATCTCCCCAAGCGTCCAATCTCGTGACCCACGCCCTGTTCTCTGAATCAGTTCAACCTCGAGAGCCCATGCCCGGTTGATCGCTGTCTGCCTTGATCCCGGCAACGGCGCCCCGAGGGTTTGCGCTGCAGAAACCGAAAGCTCAATGTTCCTGTGCCCTTGTATGCGAACATCATCAAGCGAGACGAAGCCATCGGGACACTGGTTGTGCGCCAGCAGCCCCAGGTCGCCGACGTAATAGACATGCTCCCCTTCGACCGTGAGGTTGTAAACCCGCTGGACGCCCGGCAGCGGGGCCGCGGCGGTGACGCGGAGCGGGCCGCCCCGGCCGCGGACGACCTCGCCCGGCTCGAGCCCGCGCGCGACGACCCACGCACGGCGGGTCTCGCTGTAGAAGCGGTGGGCGCCGGTCGGCCGGAGCGTCTGCGACGCCGCGGGGGACGGGCCGCCCCCGCCGGGCGGGCCGCGGATCGGCTCGGCTTTTTCCTCAAGGGAGCATTCCTGAAGACCGCCATCCGTGCTTGACGGCCACGGTTAAGGCCTGCGTGCACCTCGCTTTCCGCCACAAGTCTTCAGAAATTGACTAATTTCGCGTCAGGATCGCCCGCGGCCGCCCATGTACTGCTGTCGCCGCCGTGTGCGCGGTCGCGACGGCCTTCAGGAGCCCCCCGCTGCGGCGGGGGAGACCTCGTCCGTGGCCCGTTCCGGGCCGGTGATTCGACTCGCCCGATTCGGCTCGTATCGGGCGAGCGGGGCTCCTTGCGCGCTCGCCGCGCTTGATTCGACAACTTTTGTGCTCTTATCCAGTTGGGAGATCGTCTCATGAGATTAATGATGTGGGCGTGCGCCGCGATGGCGGCGCTGCTGACGACAAACGCCGCGTTCGCGGCCCCGGTCGTGCTGACCAACGAGGCGCCGGGCGGCGGCGCCCCCGGCGATGTCCACGACCCGACCTCCGCGGGCGGGCCGGACACCTTCTCGGCCTCCTCGACCGACCTCCTGCAGGGGCTCATCGGGGTCTACTCCGGGAACTCCAACGCCGGCTCGCTCGGCGGCGACTACCCCCACCCGATGGCCGAGGTCTCGACCGGCGCCGCCGCGTGGACCGACGGCATCCTGGTCAACTACTACCCGGGCGACGTCGACGGCGACGGCTCGACCTCCAACGACCTCGAGGACTTCGCCGTGTTCCACAACGGCTTCGGCACCGTGGGCGGCAACGGAAATGATCCGGGCTACGTCACGTTCGACCTCGGCGGGCTCTTCAACCTGACCGGCGTGGACGTGTTCACCGGCTGGAACGACGGCGGGCGGGACGACATGTCGTTCAACGTGCAGGTCGCCGGAAACGACGGGGTCTTCGCCACCATCGACTCGTTTGCCAAGACCGACGACGGCAACGCCGGCACGGTCCCGACCAACTACCTCTCGTTCGACTTGGCCGCCAGCGCGGTGCGGTACCTGCAGCTCGAGGTGACCGACGCCGACAACGGCTATGTCGGCATCATGGAGATCGACGCCTTTGGGTCGCGGGTTCCGGAGCCGGCCGCGCTCGGCTTGGCGTGTCTAGCGGGCGTGGGTTTGATCGGCCGCCGCCGGAGGTAGTCGGCGTCCATTGGCAAGAACTATCCACAGAGCGTCCCGGCGATTCTCCGCCGGGACGCTCTGTTATTGCGTTCAGGGCGTGCGACTCGACCTGCCGACCGGAACGGGGGCGCGCGGCCGATCGGTCTCAAGAACGCGGCGACGGCTTGCGACCGCGAACCCAATCGCTGCGAGCAGCGCGAGCGTGCTGGGCTCGGGCGCCGCTAGCATCGCGGCGAACGCGCCGGCGCCGTTGGCGGCGTTGAAATCGAACTTGAAGATCTGGAAGTCGTCGTAGTCGTTGTCGCCGTCGCGGTCGAGGTCGCCGTGCAGGAACCGGCCGGCCGGCGTCAGTCCGCTGAGGTCGACCCGCTGGTTGGCCGTGAAGATGGCCCAGTCGGCGGCGGTGATCTGGCCATCGAGGTTGAGGTCGCTGGTCTGGCCGAGGGTTTCGAGCAGCGAGTCGACCGCGATCAGCCGGATGTCGTCGAAGAAGGTTTCGTAGCCGGTCGAGTTGAGCCGGATCTCGAGCGGCTGCCCCAGGAGCGGGTCGCCCGGCGCGGCGTAGTAGATCTTGCTGGAGTCGGTCCAGGCCCCCTCGACCGGGTTGGCGAGCGACTCCGACAGCGGCGTCAGCTCGACCCCGCCGGCCAGCAGGTTGAGGTCGTAGTCGGGCAGGGTGCGTTCGGCGCGGTGGCCGATGGCGGCCATCAGCACGTAGTAGGTGTCCTCGGTGAACGTTTCGTCGAGGACCTGTCCGACCTCCAGGTCGACAGCGAACATCGCCTGCGAGCCATTGGGCAGGTCTTCGTCGAAGTGCCAGGTGTCGGGGACAATCGTGCCGCCGACCCAGCCGCCCTGTTCGCGGACGACCGTCCAGCCCTGGAACTGCCGGTGGGCCGCCGCGTCGGGCACGCCGCCGAGGTTGTCGGCCTCGAAGCTGGCGTTCTCGATGGCGACCCGCCGGCTGTCGACCGCGCGGAGCAGGTTGTCGAGGCCGCGGTAGTGGTTGTACTGGTCGAGCTCCGACTGGCGGTACGGCGTGCCGTCGCGGCGGAAGAGGTCGTGGAACCAGACGTCCGGCTCGGTGGTGTCGGTCTGCGGCTGCGAGCCCCACGCCCAGTGGGTCTGCTGGTCGCCGTTCACCAGGCCCCAGTTGTAGGCCCCGACGCCCATGTCCATCAGCTCGGGCAGGATGTCGGGGATGGTGCTGCCGAAGGTGCGGGCCATCCATTCGGTGAGGAAGACCGGGCGGCCGCTCTCGGCCCAGCGGCGGACGTTGCTGATGGTCGCCTCGGGCCCGGCGTAGATGTGGTAGGAGTAGACGTCCGACTGGGCGGCCGCCACGCCGTCGGCCCCGCTCCCCCAGACGTCGAACGAGATCGGCTGCTGCGGGTCGAGCTCGCGGGCCCAGCTGGCCGTGGCGTCGATCAGGGCCCTGGCGTTGGCGGCCGACTGGCCGCCGTTGGCCGGCTCGTTGTAGGCGTTCCACATCAGCACCCGGTCGTCGCTGGCGTAGGCGCCGACAATGTCCTGGATGTACTGCTTGGCGCCCGACCCGTCGGCCGGGTCGGTGCGGGGGAGGTCCCAGTTCTGCGAGTTCGTCAGCACGGCCGTGCCGCCGGTGCCGGTCCACTGCGAGTTGTGCATGCCCGGGACCGGGTCGGCCTGGGCGCCCAGGTAGGGCTGGCGGGTGGGGACGTTCGGGTCGTTGGTGAAGTTGACGTCGTCCCAGAAGATAAACGCGGGGCGGATGCCGCGGGCGTCGCTGGCGCTGACAAACTGCTTGAGCCGCTGCATGAATCCCTCGCGGTCGTCGCGCCAGACCTCGTAGCTGAGGGTCACGCGGAGCGTGTTGAAGCCGGCCTGCTGGGCCCTGTCGAGTTCGAAGGCGATGCGGTTGATATCAAACGTGTTGGCCCCCGGAACGGTCGTGTCGGCCTGCCACATCTCGGTGGCGGCGGCGGCGTAGCCCATCACGTAGTTGGCGCCGAACATCCGCGGCTGGTCCTGGTACCACGACTGGGCCTCGGCCGGGGTCCAGCGGTCGCGGGCGGCGGCCGGGTCGGGGCAGAACGCGGGCGACGCCGCGGCGGCGATCAGCGGCAGGAGGACGCGAAACGAAGCAACAAGCCTGGCGGGCAGGGGGTGGGACATGCTCTCACGGGGGCAGAGACGAAACGGACGCCCGTTCAGATCGTCGGCGTGCCCAGGCGGTCGGCGTCGACAGCTCGGCGACGGACCGTGGGGTCGGCGACGGGGAGCGGGCGTCTACGGGTGGGAACTACGCGCCAGGTAACCGTTCACTCTAAACCGGCCCCGCCAAACGAGCAATCGATTTGGCGGCCACCGGGGGCCCGGGATCCCGCCTCCTTCCCGCGGCCCGACGCAGCCGGCCGGGGGGGGCCGCTGGGCAAGAATCGCAGGCGCCGCCAGCAAGGCCTGATATTTGCCTGCCTGATAGTCGGCTGATACGATAGGTTGAGGCAGCCAACGAAGGCCAACGAAGCACGGCGCGTGCCGTCCCCGCCTCGACGCATCGTACCCTCCCCCTCACCCCGATCGTCCGCTGCAGAGCGCGCTGTCCTGGAGCAAAACATGTTTGGTGAACACACCGAACGCTGGAGCCTATCGCTGGGCACGTACCGCGGCGTCACGATCCGCTTGCACCTGTCGTTGTTGGTGGTCGCCGCGGTGATCTTGTCGTACACAGCGGTGAGCGCCCCGGCCGCGGGCGGCATCCTGCTGGGGGTGATTGTCCTCAGCGCGGTGCTGCACGAGGCGGCCCATCGGTTCGCGGCCCACCGGCTGCACGGCGGGCTCGAGCCAATCACGCTGACCCCCATTGGCGGCCTGCGGCTGCCCCGCGTCGCCTCGGACCCCGAGGCCCAGCTGCTGGTCGCGATGGTCGGGCCGCTGGTCAACCTGATGGTGGTTGTGGTTGCGGCCGGAGCGTTGGCGTACACCACCAGCAGCCTGGCCGACGTCTTCTCGATCGTGCTGCCGCTGGGGCTGCTCGAGGACCCGCCCGCGATCCTCGCCCTCAAGGCGGCCGTGTGGGTCAACTGGCTGACGTTTGTGCTGAGCCTGATCCCGTGCTTCCCGTTCGACGCCGGGCCCGCCCTGCGGGCGTTGTTCTGGCCAATGCTCGGCCGCACCTCGGCCGAGCTGTTTACCGCGCAGCTGGCGCGGGTGATTGGCTGGTCGACCATCGCCGCCGGCGCCCTGCTGCTGCAGGCGGCGCCGCAGTACCCGCCCTCGGTGAGTGCCCTGCTGGCGTCGCTTGGGTTGCTGGTGGCTTGCAGCGCCCAGCACGAGCTGACGCTCGCGGCGCGTTCGCCGGGCGCGCCGTTCGCCGGCTACCTCGAGGACCTGCCCGATCCGGTCTCCGCCGCGCGGACGCCGGCCCGCCTGCCGAACGAGGCGCTGGAGCTGACGGTCGAAGAGACCTGGAAGCCGCAGGCGCTGCTGACCAACGGCGATGCGGCCCCCGAGCTAGACGGCCCCGACGAGGACGAGGCGGTCGACGCCATCCTCGCCCGGCTGCACGTGCACGGCCCCGAGCACCTCTCGGACGCCGACCGCAAGCTGCTGCAGCGGGCCAGCCTCCGCTACCGGGAGCGGCACAGCTAGCCGCCCGCGGTTCGACTCGGCCCCCTTCGCAGGCCCCCTACAACCGCTACGTCCCACCCCCTCTGCTGCGCCGCGGGAAATGCGGGCCAGAACAGGGATTGCCGGCGGGCGGTTTGACGACCGTGGCGCTGTAGGCTTCTGTTGGGTCGCTCCAGGCGGCCCAACCACACCTGTCCCGCAGCCCCCGTTTCGTGCCCCAGACCGCCAACCCGCTCGCGAACCCCGACCAGTCGCCCGAGGCGTCCCTCGGCCAGGCCCAGGGATGGTGTGCGCCCGCAGCGGTCGAGTCGTTCCTCCGCCGGCTCGAGGAGGCGTTCGACCAGTCGTTCTTTGTCTACGACACCGCCACCGACACCGTGCACCGCACAGGGCCGGACGACCTGCTGTTCGACATCCACTCGCGGCTGGCGGTCTGCGACCACGTGACCCACAGCGGCCGGCCCGAAGTGCTAGAGGACTTCGCCCCGCTGCTGATCCTGGCGGCGCCGCTGCACGACGGGGCGGCGCCGACCGACCTGGTGGCGGTCTCGACCTTCCTGACATCCAGCGACCCTGCCCACGAACAGCTCGAGGCGGCCGCCCAGGCGGTCGGCGCCGCCCCCGTTCAGGCCGCCAAGTGGGCCGCGGGAAGAGAGGTCTGGAACCCGCGGGGCGTGATCGAGCTGGCGAAGTCGCTCTGCGTCAGCGCGGCCCAGCAGGCGGCTGCCAGCGAGCGGAAGCAGCAGATGGCCGAGGTGTCGTCGCACCTGCTGAGCACGTTCGAAGAACTGAACATGCTGCACCGGCTGACCGAGCGGCTGTCGATCGCCAGCTCCGAGGCCGAACTCGGCAGCCAGGCCATCCAGTGGCTGGCCGACGTGGTGCCGGTCGAGAGCGTCGTGATCGCGAACCTGCCGGACGACGCGCCGCAGTCGACCGACCCGGCGGCGCTGCCGCTGACCATCGAACAAGCCTTCGGACCCGCGCCGCTCGACGCGGCGCAGCTCGGCGAGCTGGTCGGCTTCCTCGGGCCGCAGGCCGCCCACTCGTGCGTCGTGTTGAACCAAGACGCCACGGCCCACGACGACTGGCCGCTGACCGAGGTCCGCGAGCTGATCAGCGTGCCGATCCGCTCGGGCGACAAGACGCTCGGCTGGGTGATGGCGTTCAACCACACCGGCGGCCGCCGCGACAACTCGTTCGGGTCGGTCGAGGCGAGCCTCGTCTCGAGCGTCGCGGCGATCCTGGGCGTCCACGCCGGCAACTGCCGCCTGTACGCGGAGCAGAAGGAGTTCTTCTCCGCCATGGTCCGGGCGCTCAGCTCCGCGATAGACGCCAAGGACCCGTACACCTCGGGCCACAGCGAGCGGGTGGCCGAGCTGTCGGTTTGCCTGGCGGACGAGCTGGGCTGCACCGAAGCGGACCGGCAGACTATCTACCTCGCCGGCCTGCTGCACGATATCGGCAAGATCGGCATCGAGGACCAGGTGCTCCGCAAGGTGGGTCGGCTCACGGCGGCCGAGTACGAGCACATCAAGACCCACCCCGAACTGGGCCACAAGATCCTGGCCGGCATTAAGCAGCTCGACCACGTGCTGCCGCTGGTCCTGCACCACCACGAGGCGTGGGACGGCAGCGGCTACCCGGGCGGGCTGGTTGGCGAGGAGTGCCCCCGCCTGGCCCGTGTGCTGGCGGTGGCCGACTCGATCGACGCCATGGGCAGCGACCGCCCCTACCGCCCCGGCATGCCCGACAGCAAGCTCGACGCCATCCTCCGCGACGGCGCCGGCCGGCAGTGGGAGTCCGACGTGGTCGACGCGGTGTTCCGCGTCAGAGAGAAGGTCCGCGCGATCTGCCAGACCGGCCGGAAGGAACCGCTCGCGCCGGATCAGGAGTGGCTTGTCTAGTTTCGACCGCCTGCCGAGCCGAGTGCGGAGAAGAACGTGCAGGGGAGGCCGCCCCTGCTTCCGCGCGCCGCAATTGCCGCGCATACTCTCGGCATGGCCCGTCAAGAGATTCCCCGCGAGGACCTGCTGCGTGACGCCCGGGCGTTGGTGCGCCGCGGCGAGTTCCACGTCGAGGGGATCGAGGAGCCGGTCGTGATCGGCTTCCGCCAGGGCGGCGCGGCGAGCGTCTACTTCGGCGAAGACCCGGCGGTGCACTTCACGTCGGACGGACTGCTCCGCCGCGGCTTTATCGGCGGCTCCCTCTACAAGGCGGTCGAGGGCCAGCTGGTCCGCATGCAGCGGGTCCGCACCGACAGCGAGGTGCAGCTGCAGAGCCGCACGCTCGACGCGGCGCCGCAGCAGGAGCTGCTCGACTCGCTGCGCGGGCGGCTCCAGACGCTGGCCGAACGCCTCTCCGCCGGCCGCTACATCCTGGCAGGCCAAGCGCCGACTGAAGGCAGTATCGACACCGCCGCCGGTGAGTGGCTCGCCGGCCTGCTGGTTCACCCGCTCCGAGTCGCCGACGCGCCGAACGTCGCCTGACTGGCAGCCGCCCCAGCAAGCCGGTTGCCCGGCGACCAACGACGCCGCGTTCCCGCCTTGCCCCGCCGCCTCTGGCGTGACCGGCAAGCGATTTGCTTACTTCTGGGGGCGCACTGCTAATCGCCACGCAATCCAGCCTCGTGAGCCCGATGGAAGACCTCCTCGACCTGCAAAAAATACCCAAGCACCTCGCCGAGCTCGTCACCGACGCCGAGCCGGATCCCGACGCCGCCTCGGAAAGCGTGTATGTCACCGTGGCTGCGCTCGGCGGCGCGCTGCTTACGCGGCGGCTGCTGGAAGGCTACTGGCGACGCCACCGCGGCTCAGCCCCGCCAGAGAACCCGGCGTCCCATCAGGTCGGCTGGGGCGAGGCGCTCGCGTGGGGGGTCGCCGTCGGCGCCGCGGTGGGCCTCAGCAAAGTGCTCAGCCGCCGCGGGATGACCTCGGTGGTTAAGCGACTGCGAGCCTAATTAGAGGGCCCAATTAAAGGGCCCAATTAGAGGGCCTAGTAGAAGGGCTCGTTCAGAAAGCCTAGTCGGCCGAAACGGCGGGCCCCGCCAGGACCTCGGCAGCGCCCGCCGACGACTCTAGCTTGGTTCCCGCCCCGGCATGCTCGCGACGCACGTAGGCCAACGCCAGCGGCGCCGCTAGCTCTTTCGAGTAGCACGCCGAAGTCACCACACCGACCGGCTTGCCGTCGGCGGTTAGCTCGGCCCCAACGCTCGGTGGCTCGCCGCCCGCAAACGTGACGCTCACCAGCACGCGGTTGACGTGCCCCAGGGCATCGATCCGGGCGACCGTCTCTTGCCCCAGGTAGCACCCCTTGGTGAAGCTGATGGCCGCGGCGTCGCGGTTCACTTCTTGCGGCAGCCGGCTGCTGTCGACATCCACTCGGTCGAGCGGAAACCCGCGCTCGATCCGCAGCGTGTCGAACCCGCCCGGGCTGAGCCGGACCATGGTGTCCATGCAGGCGTCGTTCAGGCAGAGTCGGGCTCCGAGCGCCGCAATGTCGAACAGCTCTCCGGCCGCCGCCGGCCTTCCCCAAAACAGCGACAGGTTCGCTTCGCTATCGACGCCGACCTCGAGCTCTTCGCGGATGTGGTACTTCTCGAGGTGCGCCGCGAGCTCCGCTGCGTGCTTGGAGGTCACCACCACCGCGTACCCGTCCGCGGTGCGGCACACTAGCGCGAACGCCAGCACCTTGCCTTTGACGTCGGTGAAGAACGCCTCGCAGCAGCCGCCTGGCGGAAGCTGCTTGATCTCGTTGGTGCACAGGTTGTGCAGGAACGACGCCGCGTCGGGCCCCTTGACCCGCAGCACGCTCCATGGTGGCGAGTAGGCCTGCATCATTCTCCCCCGTCGGCGGCGATCTCGATGTGCTGGGCGTGCTCGAGCAGCAGCACCCGCTCGAACCGGTCGGCCAGCCGCTGCAGCTCGCCGACGCCGGCGATCGGGGCCATGCCGAGGTCCTCGACCACCTCGTCGCCGAGCCGGCTCATCAGGAACACCGGACCGCGCTCGAGCGCGTCGGCCAGCGCCCGCGCGGCCTGGGTGTCGGCGTGGCCGTCCTTGCCGAGCCGACGCCGCACCTCGTCCATATCGCCCGCGCCGCGGAGCCGGGTCAGCGACTTGCCGACCCGCTGCTTGAGCGACGTGCAGACAGCCACCGGCGCACCCGGCGCGGCGGCCCGCTCGGCCGCTTGCAGCGCCCGCGCGACGTCGTCCCAGGTCTGGCGGTCGGGGTCGCCGGTGACGGTGGCGATCACCAGGTCGGCGTCCTGCTCGACCACGCGGACCCAGGCCTGGCGGGTGGCGTGGGCGGCGCGCTGCTCTACCTCGCCGGGTGCGCCGGCGAACACGCCCGCCACGCTGCCCCCCTCGCCCGGCGCGACGCGGACCACCATCGGCGCGCCGATCACCCAGCCCGCCTCCTCGGTCCGCTTGCGCCACCACTCGGGACGCTCGTCGAGCGTGCTCCGCAGCGACTGCAGCGCCTCGGAGTTGAAGAACGCCGGGTACAGCCCGTCGTACGGGCCGCGGTTGTGCGGGTCGTCGGGGGTCGCGGCGCACGACACCGGGATCATCAGGTCCGCGTGGAACAGGGCGCGGTTCAGCAGCAGCCCGACGTCGTCCTCGCGGGTGACGCCCGCGTAGCACAGCTCGTTCTCGTCGGACGGGTCGTGCTCGGCGACCGCCACCGCCTCGTCGACCGCCGCCCGCACCGCCTTGGCGTCGCGTTTGGTGGTCGTTAGCAACGTGACCTGCGCCGGCTCGACGCCGGCCCGCACGACCGCCTCGACGACGCCCCGCGCTACCGCGGGCAGGTCGGGGATGCCGGCGCCCAGCGCGACCGCGACCGAGTCGCCGGGCACAATGCCGTCGGCGATCGGGGGGAAGCCGAGCGGCTGCTCGAGCGCCTGCACCACCGCATCGCGGGCGTGGTCGCCGACCAGCGGCCGGAACGACTCGTCGAGCCGCCGCGGCAGCGTGCAGCCGTCGCGGAGCTCGATCGGTTCTCCGCTGGGGGATTCGATCTGCAGCAGGGTGGGCATGTCGGGCGGTCGGGAGCGAAGGGGTTGCGTGATTGCCGGAGGCCGTGGGGCAGGGCGTAGCCCCTCAATTTTCCCGCCCTTGGGCCGGCCGGTCAACGGTCCGTCAGCCCCGCCCACCGAGACGCTAGTCGAACCGGCCCGCGGTGTGATAGGCTGCCGTGCCCCGCGAGAAACCCCTCAAAATCCCCTACGGGTCTCCCCCCGCCCGGCGGTGGGACGCCCCTCGATATCGACCCGCAAGTCAACCCAGCCAGTTAAATTTCCCGAGGTACCCGCCATGTCCACCGTGTCCGTCGCCCAGATGAAGAGTTGGTGCGAGAAGATCGTCAAAGGCCGTGAGGCCGCGCCCGACCTGACGCTGGGCGACTACCTGTCGGCGGTCCCGTCGCTGGACTCGCTGTCGGACGTGCCGGCCGGCACGGTGGTGCTGGTCCGCGGCGACGTCGACGCCAAGCCGGGCGCCTCGGTCGGTGAGGGCGACATCCGCCTCCGCTCGATGGTCGAGACCCTCAAGTACGGCATCGCGAAGGGCTGGAAGCAGGTCGTGTTCGGCCACATCGGTCGCGAGCCCGAGAAGAGCCTGGACAAGGTCGCCAAACGGCTGGGCGAGCTGCTCGGCCAGGAGGTCCCGCTGATCAAGGACTGGGTGGACACCGACGCGAACGAGATCAAGCTGGCCGCCGCCGAGGCCGTCAAGGCCGCCGAGCCGGGCTCGGTCGTCGTGCTCGAGAACACCCGCGCGTACGACATCGAGCGCGTGCTGTGGAAGGCCAAGGTCGAAGAGCTCGAAGCCCTGGCGCCGAAGCTGGCCGCGTTCGCCAACAGCATCGCCGAGCACCTGACCAACGTCTACGTCAACGAGGCGTTCAGCGCCGGCAGCCTCGACGTCTCGAGCGTGGTCGTGCCGGCCGTGATGGACCGCGTCGCGCTCGGCAAGTACGCCGCCGGCGAGTTCAACGGCCCAATGCAGAAATGCCTAAAGACCGACCTGGCCGTCTTCTCCGGCATCAAGATCGACAAGCTCGACGACATGGAGGCGATGATCGCCCGCGGCACGATTAAGCAGATCTTCGCGTCCGGATCGTTGGCGATGGCGATCCGCAAGGCGATCGGCATGCTGGACAACGAGCCGGTCTGCCTGGGCGCGGCCGAGGACCCCGCCAATAGCGGCGCCCCGTGGTACATCCCCCCCGCCCGCGTCGAGCAGGCCAAGGCGATCGTGGCCGACGGCCGCGAGAAGGGCATCACCTTCACGGTGCCGGTCGACTCGGTGATCGAGGACGGCTCTGCCAAGGACACCCTGACGCCTTCCGACCAGCAGCTCGACATCGGCCCGAAGTCGATCGAGCACTTCCACAACGGCGTGGGCGACTTCATCGAGAAGAACGCCAGCGGCGGCGCGGTCGCCTTCCACAACGGCGTGTTTGGCATGTTCGAGGACCCCAAGTTCGAGGCCGGCACCAAGGCCTGGATTCCCGAGCTCAAGCGGATGAAGGACGCCGGCGTCGAGGTGTACGTCGGCGGCGGCGAGGGGGGCAAGGCGCTCGACAAGTACGGCGAGCCCGACTGGGTCACCCACTGCTTCACCGCCGGCGGCACCGTGCTGAACGCGCTGGGCTCCGAGCCGGTCCCGTACCTGGTCGCCCTGAAGATGGCGGCTGAGAAGTAGTAGGTGCGGGCTGCCAGCGTCCAACGCCCGATTCGCCCTCGCGGCGGGTTTAGGTGTACAATAAGACAGAGCCAGCGGCTCCTGCCGCTGGCTCTGTCGTTGCGCCGATTGCCGACTCTTCCAGCAAAGGAGGAAGTGGTGAGCACTTCTCATTCGCCCGACACCGGCTCGTCCGCCGAGCTGTTTGTCGCGTCCCCGACGCCGAACGCCGCCCCGTCGACCGACGGCGCCGTGGTGCTGCGCAGCGTTTCGTGGCGCCAGTACGAGTCGCTGCTCGAGGTCTTCGACAACCAGTCGCTGAGGCACACCTACGACTCCGGGAGGCTCGAGCTGATGTCGCCTACCCTGACGCACGACTGGGAGAAGCACCTGCTGGCTCGGCTGCTCGACCGCATGGCGGAAGAGCTCGGCGTCGAGACCAAGGGGATCGGCTCCACGACCCTCCGGCTCGCTTCGCAGGAAATCGGCGTCGAGCCCGACGAGTGCTTCTACATCGCCAATGAACCCGCCATGCGGGCGCGCGGCGGGCGGGGCGACAAGCTGGACCTTGCCAACGACCCGCCCCCCGACCTGGCCATCGAAATCGACGTCACTAGCAGCAGCCTACCGCGCCTGCCCGTGTTCGCGGCCATCGGCGTCCCAGAGGTATGGCGGCTCGAGGAGTCCGGCCTGCAGTTCCTGCGGTTGGTAGAGGGTGGGTACCAGGCGTGCGGCCACAGCGTCGCGTTCCCGTTCCTCCCCGTGGGTGTCCTGCAAGAGCTCGTGCAGAACAAGCATGGCCACAGCGAGCTGCAGCTCGTCAAGCAGTTCACCGCCTGGGTGCGTGAGCATGCCGGCGACTGACCCGGGTCGGGCGCCGTTCTGGCGTTTCTCGCTGCGCGGGCTGCTAGCGCTGATAGCGGCGGAGTCGGCGCTGTTGGCGTCGGTCGTGTACTCGCAGTCCTTCCGCCACACGAGCGACCTCGTCGCCATCCCGATTGTGGCCGCAACAGTCTTGCTTGCTGGCGTGCTAACTCGCCGTTGGGAAGTCTCAGTAGTGCTGGTGCTGTTTGCCGCTTGGTCCTCCTAAGCGCTTGGCCCGCGCATGAACTGGGACGGCGGCTACCTCGAGGCGCAGTTCGCGATCTCGGTGCGCGACAACGCCGGGCGCCCCATCGAGGGCGCCACGCTGCAGGTATTCAACGAGGATGACACTCCGCACACTAGGCGGCTGGTTGGCGACAATACCACCGACACCAACGGTCAGATGACCTTGGTCAGCCCCGGATCTGGCTTCGGCGGCCAGAGCTGGTTCCTGTTCATGCTCGTGCCGATCGGCGCCCACTCCCCCCAGCCCTACGTAGTCCTATCACACCCCGATTTCGAGCAGCAGAGCTACAACTACCACCGTTTAGCGAACGTCGACGATCTAGATTGGGAGGCCGGCGAGTATGTTCTCGTCGATGCAGAGATGCAGGCGGCCGACCGACTGCTGCACCGTGGAATCGGTGACCAACTGCCGGTCGTTCGCCGAGAGTTCGTCATGACGCGCCGGCGCTAGAGCCGCGGCGGCGGGCGGCTCGTTTTGCGTTCAATCGCCCCCTACGTTGCGTTCACGAAACCGCAGCGAAGCACGCCGGCTGGTAGAATAGGTGCTTGGCGCCACGCCGCCACGCCTTGCTCCTCTGCTACCGGAACGCTCGCCATCATGGCCCCCCGCCTGTCTGGACTGCTGCTGATCGTCGCCGTGTCGCTGACCGCTGGTTGGACCGGCGGCGCGGAGTTCTACGTCTCGCCCAGCGGGATCGACGCCAACCCGGGCACGCTCTCCTCACCGTTCGGCAGCCTCGCCCGGGCGCAGCAGGCGGTCTCGCCGGGCGACACGGTCTGGATCCGCGGCGGCGACTACAACTTCGTCGCGGGGCAGGGCGCCAGCGAGTACGGCGTGCTGTTTAACAAGAGCGGCAACGCCCGCAACCCCATCAAGTACTGGGCCTACCCGGGCGAGACGCCGGCCTTCGACTTCAGCGAGTACCTGCCGACCGAGCGGATCCGCGGCTTCAGCGTCCAGGCCGACTACCTGCACTTCAAGGGGATCGAGCTCCGCGGCGTGCAGCAGACCATCACCAACGTCAACGAGTCGTGGGGCATCCGCGTCGAGGGCGCCGGCGGCGACTTCAACATCTTCGAGCAGCTCAACCTGCACCACAACGAGGGGCCCGGCCTGTTCATCGCCAACGGCGGCCACAACCTGGTGCTCAACTCCGACTCGCACCACAACTACGACCCCGACCGCGGCGGCGAGAACGCCGACGGCTTCGGCAGCCACAGCAACGACGACGGCAACACCTTCATCGGCGCCCGCGCCTGGGAGAACAGCGACGACGGCTACGACTTCATCAACTCCGACGGCCGCGTCGAGCTGATCGGCTCCTGGGCGTGGCGTAACGGCTTCATCCCCGACACCAACACCGCCGCCGGCAACGGGGCCGGCATCAAGGCGGGCGGGTTCCTGCTCGACTCCAGCCGCTTCCCCGACCCCGAGGACGTGCCGACCAACCTGGTGCAGGGCAACCTGTCGTTCGACAACCGCGTGCAGGGGTTCTACGCCAACCACCACCCGGGCGGCATCGACTGGGTCAACAACACCGCCTTCGACAACCCGCGCGGCTTCGACCTGCTGAACGACGTCGACCCCGCCAACTGGCCGGCCGACCACTACCTCCGCAACAACATCGCCTACGCCAACAACTCCGACCTGGCGAACGCCAACCACAGCCTGATCGACGACGAGGCCAACAGCTGGAACCTGCCCAACGGGCTCTCGTCGCAGGACTTCCTGAGCCTCGCCCCGACCGGCGTCGACGGGCCCCGCCAGGCCGACGGCGGGCTGCCGGTGCTCGACTTCCTCCGCCTGGCCAGCGGCAGCGGCCTGGTCGACGCCGGACAGGACGTTGGGCTCGACTTCAACGGCCTGGCGCCCGACCTGGGCGCCTTCGAGAGCGGCTATGCCGGCGACTTCAACGCCGACGGCCTGGTCGACGCCGCCGACTACGTGGTCTGGCGTGACAATCTCGGCACGGTGTTCTCGCTGGGTGACCTCCAGGCGTGGGTCGCGAACTACGGCTGGAGCGACGCGACGTCCGCACCCCAAACGGTCCCCGAACCGGGTGTTGCGATGCTGCTCGCTCTGGTGGCGCTGCTGACGAGCCGGCGCAAGCCCGCCCGTTAGTCGGCCGAGGTAGATGCGGCCTCACAACTCTTCGTAGTGCACCGAAACTGGTCACGGGCAATTCGCCGCGACCAGATACAGAAAGATGAGATCCATGTGGGGTGCTCCCCGTTGCGTAAGACCGCATGCAATGGAATAATTAATGCGCGTCTGTGGAATCTCTTGCGACTGCCCGGGTCTGGCGCAACCTCGCCGGAGCGAAACGCATCGGCAACCACACGCCGGTAAACATCCTGGAGTCTGAGTATGGCGGCCCAAATCTCGCTCGCGTTGTTGCTAGCGATTTCGTTTGCACAAGTCTCTTCCGCATTTCCCGTACGCACGGTCGCCCTGACCGGCGCTCAAGCGCCCGGAGCCCTTGAGGGTTGGCGCTACTCGAATATGTCTCAACCGGCTATCAACGCCGTCGGCGAGGTGGCCTTCTCCGGGTTCGCACGTTCACCCGGAGCGAATCCAACCTTTCGTTCCGGCAAGTGGAGCGAAGGTGGGGGCAGTCTCCACAAGATATTCCTGGAAGGCGATCCGGCCCCAGGAGTCTCGCCGCCGGATCGATTTGAACTCGGGTCCGCGACCAGAATCAATCTCGCTGGACAGTCCGCGCTATCTGTCGGTCTGTCCGACTCGAACGCTTTGTACTTGGAAGAGAACGGAACTCTAACCCTTCTCGTCCGTACGGGACAGGCCGCCCACGGCTTGGCCCCTGACGTCAGCTACTCTCGGGTAGGGCAGAGTCCCGTCGTCGATGATCGCGGGCATGTCACCTTCGCGATGCTCCTGGACGTGCCCGGACTTTTCAATGCCGCCGGCATTTGGAGCAACCGCAGCGGGGAGATCGCTCCAGTAGTCGTGGGCTACACTCTACCTTCGCCGCCGCCAACCGCGATCAGCGGCGTCGACTCGTTCCGGATGAACGGCTCGGGGGAGCTCGCTTACCTCGTGCAATACGGCAATGGACAGGTCACCGGCGTCAGGGCCGAAGGCGACGGCGTTACCTTTGAGATCGCTCAAACCGGACTCCCGGCGGCGGGCTTCCCAGACGGGTATTCTTACGCGAGGCTCGACGGTCCCACGATCAATGACGCGGGTCACGTGGCGTTCACCGGCGGGCTGACCGGGCCCAGCATCGACCCTTCTAACGACAAGGCCATCTGGGAGGGAGGCCCCGATGGACTGCGGGTCGTGAGTCAACTCGGCGCCCAAGCGCCGGGCGCCGACTCAGCCGCAAACTTCTCCAGGTTCTACTGGACAAACCTCAACGGCGAAGGGGGAGTTACATTCGTAGCAAGCCTCACCGGGCCGAGTGTGACAGAGAACGACGATGTCGGGCTCTGGTCGGAAGTCGACTCTGAACTAAAGCTGATCGTCCGAGAAGGTGAGCCTGCGCCCGGCGCTCCCCTCGGCGCCACATTTGGTTCGCTCTCTCCCAATTTCTTGAGCAACTTCGTTCCCCACTCCAACGCACGAGGTCAGGTTGCCTTTACCGCCCCGCTCACGGGAGCGGACATCACACCCGAGAACGACCAGGGCTTATGGGTGACCAACCTCGCTGGCGAGCCCCAGCTCGTTGTCTGCGAAGGCGATCTCTTCGATGTAAACGACGACCCGCTCATCAACGATTTTCGCACCATCTCACGAGTCGCTATCAACAACATCACCAGCAGCGGCGGTGAAGACGGCTTGGGGTCGGCGCTGAATGCCTCGGGCCAGCTTACCATGTACCTGAGTTTCACCGACTTCTCAGCGGGAATCTTCGTCGTTGAAACGTTGGTCCCAGAGCCTTCCTCGGCCGCGACGTCGATCCTGACGTTGGCGCTACTGGCCGCGGTCCGCCGTCGACAGCCAGCCTAGCCTCTGCGCTACGTACTTGGTGATGCTTGATGGTCGGCTGCCTGGGCGGGCGGACGAGCGCGACCGCCGCGTTAGCAGGGTTGGGGGTTGTCCTCCTCCCACCGCTTGCTGCAGACTAATTGGTACGGCGCAAGGGCGCTGTATTTCGCCCCCAGAGCTTTAACGCCTATGGACCCCTCGGCTACCCCACTCCGCGACACGCTAGCTGTCGAGCGGACCCGCCTGGCCAACGAGCGGACGCTGCTCGCCTACGTGCGGACCGCCATCATGCTGGCCGCCACCGGCGCGACGCTGGTCACGCTGTACGACGACATGCCGACCCGCGTTGTCACCGGCTGGACGCTGATACTCGCGGGGGCGGTGGTTGGCGGGGTCGGCTTTGGGCGGTTCCGCCGCGTCGGTCGGCGGCTGGCCGGATCGTAGCCGCTTACCCCCGCCCGCGCCGGCGCCGACAGAGCGGTTCGTTCAACCGCTGTCGCAACCGGCCAGCGGAGGTCCTGCTAGGTCCGGCATTAATGTCAGCCTAGGAATAGAAGAAAGGCGGCGCTCCAACGAAGAAAACGCCGCTTTTTAATTTCCGCTGAGAGCGGTCGCCCCCGCACCTCTGCCCCGTCTAGCAGCCAACCGTCCGGCGGCGGCGGGCGGCCAGGCCGGCGGCCGCGGTTAGCAGGACCAGGGCGCCCGGTTCGGGGGCCGCGATCGACGCCGCGGCGACTCCGTAGTCCGTGCCGTAGTTATCCTTCCAGAGCTGCAGGTCCTTGGCGTCGACGCCGTCGAGGCCATCGCCGTTGAAACCGATGGCGGTCTCGTCGGCGTCGCCGGAGTTGTCACGCCACAGCGTGTAGTCGGCCGCGTCGACCAGACCATCGGCGTTGAAGTCGCCGGCGGCGCTAGGCGCGACATCCGGCTCGAGAGCCAGCAGCCCGTCGAACACCTGCAGGTTGTCGAAGATGCTGAACGAGAAGTTCGGGTCGACCGTGACCGACGACGACAGGTCCGACATCAGCAGCGCGATCTGGTTCCCCAGTGGGATGGGGGCAACCTCCGGGTTGGCGTTGTTGCTGTTGTCGACGGTCCCAATCGCCAGCACCCTGCCAGAGGAGGCGCTCTTCATCGAGAACCTCGCGAAGCCGACGTCGGACGTCAGGCCGGCCGGGCCGATCGAATCCGTATCGACCTCGATGTTGACAGTCATCCACTGGAAACCGGCCGCGCCGGCCTGGTTGACGCCGGTCGACCCCTGCGTTGGGACGGCGGTCGCGATATCAATCTCCGGGAACGCCTCGAGGATGAGCGGGTTGGTGTGGTTGCGAGACCCGGCGGTCGTGCCGAGGTCGTACCCGCCGTCCTCGGACTGCAGCTCGACCTCGTTCTGGTACAGCCGGTAGTCCAGCGAGGAGTCGGCGTCGGACGAGTACATGAACGACGCCCCGAACGGTCCGGACAAGAGCGCGTCGTGCCCCACCGACGCGCCAACAAACTCCGTGGTGCCCTGCCCGATCGTGCCGTTGTCGGGCGCCCAGTTCGCCCAGATGTCGACACGCACCGTGTACTCGGTCGGCAGCGAGGCGACCGACGTGAACACGCCGATGGTCTCGGAACCGGGAGAGGCGTCGCCGTTGTTGACCTCGAGCTTCAGACCGATCGAGTCGCTGCCGTTCGGGGCGAGGGGGAGTCCCTTAGTGGAGTAGTCGAAGCCAAAGGCGAACGACGCGTCGTTTGTTTGCTTGGTGGTCCAGTTGGCGCCGCTGCTGAGGCTGTCCGTGTAGATTTGAGCGGAGGCTGCCGAGGCGAAGCAACCGGCGACGACGAGGGCAGGAACGCCAATCAGAAGTCGGCAAATGCGCATAGTGATCCTGGGCTGACTGATGTAGGTGGTCTGATTCGCGTGCGGCGTAGGCCGCGGGACGCACTACATTCGGGGGAGGGAATCGCCTGAATCCGTCGAGTGCTCTGCATGATAGACGGACATCCGAGCGGGCCCGCTCCCCCTGCGGCTAGAAAAGAATCTTCTGCGCAATCGAGCGTCCGGAATCGCTCCTCGCCCCCGGGGAAGTCGGCTTAGCACGGCCCGCCACGGACTAGACAGCCCTTGCGCAGCCAACATGCGGCCGACCGCGTTCGCTGATTGCGTCGCACATCCTGGGCCCGGGCGTGGGACGTCTGATTGACGCCGATCCGGCTGCAGGAGTACACTCCCGGCGCTTTCCAAGATCTACTAGATCCTCCTCCTCCCCGAGTTGTCCTCATGAAGCCGTCGCTTGCCGCTGGGGTTTGCTTTGTTCTTTCAATGACGCTCGGAAGTGGACCTGCGAGTGCAGCCCCGATCGCCTGGACCGACTGGGTGTTCTCGAATTTTCCCGTCTCGGCAACCGGGCAGATCACGGTCGGGGCCGAGGTGGTCCAGGTCACCTACACCGACGGCGCCGGCGGCGCGTCGTTCATCCAGACCGGCCCGGGGACCGATTTCTGGCTGCCCGACGCGCCGTACCTGTCGACCCAAGTCGACAACGCGCCGGTTGGCCCCGACATTGTCGCCCTATTCTTTGGCGGCACGGTTTCGGTTAACTTCTCCAAGCCGGTCGTCGACCCGCTGATTGCCTTGGTGAGCTGGAACAACAACGTGGTCGAGTTTGGTGAGCCGATCGAGGTCCTCAGCTCTGGGCCAGGCTACTGGGGCAACGGCTCATTCTCGGTGAACGGCGGTGGCACCGGCTTCACCGGCGTCGGCGAGCTGCACGGCGTGATCCGCCTGCCGGGCGTGCACAGTTCGTTCAGCTTCACCCATACCACCGAAGACTGGCACGGCTTCACGGTCGGCGCGGTCGATATTGTGCCGGCGCCTGGTGCGGCGTTGCTATCGCTTGTCCCGCTAGCGATGCTTTTACGGAGGCAAGCAGGCCGCTCCGCCTAGTCTGCAGGCCGCTGCATGAGGTGATTGGTAAAACCAGCCGCGACCAGCGACCGCCACGCGGTCGTGATCGCATCCGGGAACACGTGCGGCGCCTGGTAGCCCCGCGCAGGGTACTCGACGATCCGCTCGTAGTCGCCGACCATCTCGTCGATCGTGCCCAGCACGCCGACAATCTGCGACGCGTCGGCCGGAAAGTGCAGCGGCGGGGAGTCGACAAACGCCGTGACGGCCGGCCACTGCGCCTGAGCCGTCAGCCGCACCCGCAGCACCGAGTTCGGCTTGGTGATCAACGTCACGCGCCGCAGCTCGGGCAGCAGTCGCTTGGCGAACGTGATGTTCTCGCCAAAGTTGGTCGCCTCGCGTTCCAGACGAATGCATTGGGGATCGATGCCGTTCTCGATTGCCTGGTCGCGGAACACGTCGGCCTCCGGCCTCGACCACAGGTGCCTGGTCCAGTTGCCGGTGTTCCCCGACAGCACCAATAGCGGCGCCAAGCCGTCGTTGATGAGCCCGCACGCGTAGTCGCAGACCCGCAGGTCGTACGAGCAGCAGACCACCACGGCGTCGCACGGGCCGCGAGAGCGGCCGGCGGCGTAGTAGTTCCAGAGCTGCTGAGCGGCGGTAATGACCCGAGAGTTCACGCGACAACTTGGTGCTTGGCAAAGTCGTATGCGACTATGATGGGGCGAACGGGGGTCAAGCGTAGCGTCTCCACCAAGGCCGACGCTACCGCAGTTCGAGCGATTAGAGAGCGAACCGCCAATGCGTGACGAAACACTGACGCTCGAACAACGGCGCCGGCTCGGCTCAGCCGAGCGGCTCAAGCTCGACCGGCTGCCGTGGTGGGTGCACGCCGTGGGGCTCGGGGCGCCGCTGCTGGTGCTGCTGTTCTTCGTGGGCGTGTTCCTCGCCTACCGTGATGTGCCGGTGTGGGACAACTGGCGGCCGGCCGGGGAACTCGACAACCCGCAGTACAACGAGCGGATCTACCGCGACAGCGTCGTCCGCACGCGGATGAACACCTGGTCGAACGTCGGCTACCTAGGGTTCGGCTGCTACGCCATCGCCTTGGCGATCCACGACTGGCAGACGCGGCGGCCGCTCGAGCGGGGCTACCTGGCGCACGCCCCGGTGCAGAGCCTGTTGTTCGGCGTGGCGGGCGTGTACCTCGGACTCGGCAGCGGGTTCTTCCACGCCTCGCTGACGCGGTGCGGGCAGCAGTGCGACGTCGGCGGCATGTACGCCACGATGATCTGCATGGCCGGCATCGCGCTGGGGAGCTGGCTGCCGCGGCTGGAAGAACCGTGGGGCCGCCGCTGGCTGCCGACCTGGCCCGTGCTCGCCGTGGCGATCGTGTACGGCTCGGCGTACTTCACCTACTACAAGTGGGACTACTCGTTCGGCAAGATCTCGACCTACCTCGGAGCGGTGCTGTGGGCGTTCGCCGCAGTCAGCCTGCTGCAGCCGGGCAAGCGCCTGCAGCTCCGCTGGTTCGTCGCCGCGTTCGCCGCAATCGTTATCGGCTCGGAGATCCGCGACCTCGACATCGAGGGCCGCTTCAGCAGCCCCGACTCAATCTTCCAGGGCCACGCCGTGTGGCACCTGGTGTCGTGCTTGTTGTACGTGTTTATGTTCTGCTACTTCCGGTCGGAAGAACGGGCGAGCTCAACCACATAGCGTGGGCCGCCAGGGCTGCTGACGATGCACAACTTCAGCAACACTATTGACAGTCCCAGCGCCTAGCAACCTCGTAGCCATCAATGTCCTGAATCAGTTCGAACCATGACAGACTTCCCGAGAGACCGCTATTGCCCGGAAGCCTTCGTGTCGGCGTTCGAAAGCAGCGCCGCCATCACAAACGCGGATCCGCCCTACTACTCCTTTGCCATTGGTGACGAGATCATTGAGGTGCACTTTCCAGAGCGATTCATGGAAGATCTTACTCCCAAGGATCTGTCTATGGCACGCAGCGCGCTACAAAATGTGCGGGCGATGGACAATCTCGTTCAAGAGACCTGCGAGCGTGACTTCAATCGGTCGGAATACGACGTAAGCCAATTCTTGTTTCGCATCGCGTACTTCGAGATACGCGGTGGCGGGACTGCATTATGCTACTGGGGAACCGCGGTGAATACTGAGTGGGAAGCTACTTTCGCACCTACCAGCACGGGAGTATGGCGGCCGATCGGCAACTGGTGTTGAATCACAAGAACGAGCGTGGGCCGCTAGGCCCGACCTGCTCCCAACCCACTATCACCCATCCGACATCCCTTCCGCTGGAATCACTCGTCTCTCAACAGCCCAAGAAACGCACCAAAGCTCGGGGCGACAAACTTGATGCAATCGTCTCGCATCCGCTCCCAGGCACGCCGCGACACGCCCGGCAGAGCATTGATATCCTTGTAGAGCACCTGACCGGCCTCTGGTCCTCGCAGCCGCAGCAGGAGCACGTCATCGCGGCAGCAACGGCCAATGATCAGCGTGTCTTCCGGCAACAGGCCGCGGAACTTGAACGCAGAGAATGCCAGACTCTGGTAGTCGGAAAACTCCGCGGGCTCTGCCACCCGCTCGTCGATCCAGCAGAACCAATCTACCCAAAATTCCGGATCCTCGCCGATCGAGAACATGTTGCTCGCCGGTCGACCCCCGTTGTGTGTTTGAAGGAACTCCCTGTAGTCGCTCGGCAGCTTGGCGCTCAACTGCTGCTCAAGTTCCCCGAGCTCGGCTTCGGACATGCCCGGTCGGCTGGCTTCGATTTCTGGATTGTCCATGGCTCTCTAGCCCGGCGTCCGTAGGCCGCCGGCTGTTGGGACTCGATTCAGCCGTTAACCCATCACGCTGGCCGCTTCATCAGCGACCTGCTTGGCCTCCTCGGCGGTCGCGGCTTCGCAGAAGATTCGCACGATTGGCTCGGTGTTGCTGGCGCGGACCAGGAGCCACTTCTTTTCGTCCTGCCAATCGAGCCGCAGGCCGTCGGTGCGGTCGGCGGCGGCGTCGGTGAAGTGGGCCGCGAGCGCGTCGAGGGCGGCGGGGATCTTGTCCCGCGTGACGGTGACCTTCGCCTTGTGGATGGCGTAACGGGGGAGCTCGTCGATCAGCTTGCTCAGCGGCTCGTCGCGCGTGGCCAGCGCCTCGAGCGTCAGGGCCATACCGATGAAGCTGTCGCGGACCGGGCCGATGCGGGGGTCGATCACGCCGCCGTTCCCCTCGCCGCCGATGATCGCCTGGACCTCGTTCATCTTGTTCACGACGTTCGCCTCGCCGACGGCCGAGTGGTGGAACGCGACCGCGTGCCGCTCGGCGATGTCCTGCGTCATGCGGCTGGTCGAGCAGTTGGTCACCACCGGGCCGGGGTCCCTGCTCAAGAGGTGCTCGACGCAGAGGGCGAGCGTGTACTCCTCGCCGACGTAGCGGCCGGTCTCGTCAATCAAGGCCAGCCGGTCGGCGTCGGGGTCCTGGCAGAAGCCGACCGCGGCGCCGAGCTCGGTCACCTTCGGCAACACACTCGACAGGTTCTCGGCGGTCGGCTCGGGCGTGTGGGCGAACTGGCCGTCGGGCTCGGCGCCGAGCACGGTCACCTCGCAGCCGAGCACCTCCAGCAGCGGCCGCCCGAGCACGGCGCCGGCGCCGTGGTTGGCGTCGAGCAGCACGCGGAACCGCTTCGAGCGGATCAGGTCGACGTCGACCGCGTCCTCGATCGCCATCAGGTGGGCGGTGACGGTGTTGTGGAGCGTTTCGACGGTAGCTGGCTCCTCGCCGATTCCTGGCCCACGGGGCGCGGCTGGGGCCTCGCCGGCCAGGTACCGCTGGCGGACTGCCTCGCCGGCCTCGGCGGGGATCACGCGGCCCTCGGCGCTGAACAGCTTGATGCCGTTGTACTCGGGCGGGTTGTGGCTGGCCGAGATCTGGAAGCCGCCGACGCACTGCTCGGCGCGGACCAGGATGCCGGTGGTCGGCGTGGCGGCCGGGCCGGCGTCGAGCACCGGGCGGCCGGCCGCGGTCAGCGCGGCGGCGATCGCCTCGGCCAGCATCGGCCCGTGGCTGCGGCCGTCGCGCGTGATGACGATCGGCCCGGGGGGCAGGGCGCCAGCAAACGCCAACGCGTAGCGGGCGGCGACCTCGGCGGTGAGCGACTGGCCGACAATGCCGCGGAGACCGGAAACGCTGATGATCAACTCGTCCATTGAGGTCCTGTTCGGGTTGCGGAAGCTAGGCAAGCGAGGCCTGATTGTCGCCCGGCAGGGCCGATGGTTCAATCGTGCCCCACCGCCGCCCGCGACGGCGCGAGCGGGGCCGAACAGCCGTGGCTTCTACGCACGTGTCACGACACGGCGAGCCGTCTTTACACCGCGGATTGGTAACTTCTTCGCCGCCGTGGAAACAATTACATGCCCGCCTGCCCGCAAGGTTTGCCCAGCCGCGCCGGTCAGATTCAGATTGCAGTGCGAAAAGTTTTTTGGCGCGTTTGGCGCCCCGTTCGCAATAGTGCCTGTCATGACCTCAGGAGGAGGTCGCCAACAACGCCAACGAGCGCGTGCCCTTAATCGACAAGGACGGAACCAAATGATGGACGCAGGAATCCTTAGCTGCCTTTCAATGCTCGCCTTCTTGCTGGTAGACACCTACCGCAACGGCGCCTAATACACCGCTATTCGCTCTCCACCCCAACTCCGCTTCAGGCTCCCACTCGCTACGCTTCATCGCTTTCCTTCGCGCACGCGGCCCCGTCCCAGTTGGCGGGGCCTGTGCGTGCGCGGGCGGAAAAACGGGGCGCCACTTCTCTATAGCTCTCTACAGCCGCCGTTGCGAGGTCGTCGGGACGCCGCTATGACTACGGCCCACGCTAGCAGGCCGAACGCCACCGGCTCGGGCGCCGCGGCAGCGACTGCCGCCGCGACCGGCGTCTGGTGGTCACGCCACAGCGTGTAGTCGCCCACATCGACGAGCCGGTCGCCGTTGCCATCGGCGGCCAGTGAATCGCCCCCGGCGCCGTACTGCTCACTCCACACCGCGTAGTCCAGTGCGTCGACGACGCCATCGTTGTTGTAGTCACCCGGCAGCGGCGGGGTTGCCAGGAACGCAAAGGTCACCTCGGCCGCGGTGTAGTCCGGCACTGGCTCGCCCGTGGCGTCGTAGCCGATGTACATGCGGTAGCTAGCGAACAGCTCTGACTCGCGCGGGCGCTCGATAGCGTAGAGGTTGTGCATCATCACGCCGCTCCACCGCCATCGCGGCGACGAGCCGTCCGTGCCGAAGATCGGCTTGCCAGTGTCCTGCTCGTACGCCCGAAGCCCGGGGGACGCGTCGAGTTGCTCGATCCAGAACCACGCGCCGACCGGCGGGTACGCGTCGACGCGGCTGAAGTTCCAGCCGTACTGTGAGTTGTACTGGCTGCCGTTAAGCATCCCCCACGTGCCCGCCGGGTCGAACTCGTCCGGCTCATTAAGCGCCCTCAACAGCGGGACCGGAACCGACTCGTCAATACGCACAGATAGCGTTGAACCATAGTAGGTGGTGTCGGCGTGCTTCATCGGCGCGGTGACCTGGGCCCCGCCGCGGAACGGCTGCACGTAGGACGCGGCGGCCGAGCCGGCGACCAACGTCAGCAACGACGCCGCTACGATTTTCTGCATGTCGTCCTCCTCTCGAGACAATCGGGCCCGCGGCGCCACGCCGCGACCGGTAGCAGGCCGCACAGCAGTAGCCCCGCCGCGGCAGGCTCCGGCGCAGGCACGACGAACGAAAAGGTTGTGGTCGCCGGCGTGATTCCCGCGAGCGGATCGCCGGTCGTGGCGTCGCCGAGGTAGACCTCGAACGACACGCTGTACGCGCCCGGCAGGTCGGCCACGTAGAGGTCGTGCTGCATGAACCGGTCCCACAGCCAGATGGCGCCGTCGGCGGCGTAGATCTCATTCATGGTCCAGCTCGCCATTGCGTTGCCCATGCCGCCTTCGTAAACGTGCAGCTCGGCGCCGGCAGGCGTGGTCGCGCCGGTACGCTTGATCCACACCTCGGCGCCTGCGGGAGGAACCAGCACGCCGTCGGGCAGCCAGCCGTGCTGGCTGTTGAAGTGCTTCCCCTCGAGCACATCGAACAACGCGTCGTAAGACTTCCCCACGCCCGAAGTCATCGTGACCGGCGACGCCGGCGGGGCGTCGAGGTGCACCGAGAGTGCGTCGCCCGCGTAGGCGACCAGGGCGTGCTTCATGCCGTTGTTGGCGAGGTTTGCGTCGCCGTTGGTCATAGGTGGCAACGGCGGCAGCTGGGCCGACGCGGCGGCCGCCCATAGCGTCGCCGCAAGGCAGACAAAATCCGTAGCAATCTTCATAGCAGCAGCCTTCTTAGATGTTTCTCGGATCGCTGAGCCGTGTGCGCCTACGGCAGGGCCGCGGCGCCGGGGTCCCAGCGGTCGAGCTGTTGGTCAATGGAAAACGTCTCTTCGAGCGCGTGGGGCGACACGTGCGCGTCGACCCACAGGAAGTTGCTCACGCTCTGGTGGCGGTCGGCGGCGACCTCCGGCTCTCCTCCGGTCAACCAGAAGTGGGCCATGATGTGGTCCGCCGTGCTGCCGGTGTCGAGCTCGCCCACCAGCACCGTGCGGCTGGTGGACGGGATGCTCCGCAGCTTGTGGTAGGTCGGCCCCTCGGCGGCCCCGTGGGCCGCGCCGCTCTCGCTCTTGGTCAGCTCGAGCCAGGCGTTCTTGCCGTAGCTCCACAGCCGGGCGTCGCCCCGCGTGTCCTCGGGACAGCGGTACGGGCCGAGCATCAGGGCGTCGGGCAACGCCCCCATCGCCGGTTCGTAGCTCGGCTCCAGGTACGGCCCAATCCGGGCGCCCCAGGTCAGCTCGCGGTGCGCGAACGCCGAGTGCGAGCTGCGTGGGAACCGGCCCTCGTTGGCCTCCAGGTACAGGTGGAACGCCAGGCCGATCTGCCTCTGGTTGTTGGCGCACGAGGTGCGCCGCGCGGCGGCGCGGGCCGCCTGGACCGCTGGCAGCAGGAGCGCAATCAACACGCCGATGATCGCGACCACCACCAGCAGCTCCACCAGGGTGAAGCCGCGTCGAGCTGTCATCGTAGGGTTCCCCTAGCGCGCACGGGCGCAGCCGAGTCGGCGCGGACCGTGGGCCCAATCGAGCAAACGGAGAGCAAGCGGAGGGTGAGGGGCCTCAGCTCGCGGCGTCCGGCGGCGGGGTCGCCGGGGGGAAGGAGCAGCCGTCAAACAACGGCGCCGCTGCCAGCCGCGTCGCGACAGCGCGGGGCAGGGCGGGGGACTCGTCCTCGGCGGGCGGCAACGCGACGCTCAGCGACACCCACAGCGACAGCACGCCGTTGCACGTCAGCGAACGCCAGCCCTGCGAGCCATCGCTTGAGTCCTGCTCACGATCGCTCTGCCCGTTGGGCGTAGGCGCCGACTTCTTCGCGCAGCAACAGCACGCCTTCTTCTTCGGCTCGGCCGCCTCTGCAACCAGCGTTACTGGCGACGCGGTCGGGATCCAGCGGCTCACGTCGTGCCCGGCGCACTGCGCCTTGCTCAGCACGTGCTGCGGCGGCCGGATGTCCTCGCGGGCGGCCCAGGCGAGCCGCTCGCTCAGCGAATTGCAGCAGCAGTTGGTCCAGCAGACCTCGGCCGAGCCGCAGCCGCAGCCGCAGTCCTCGCACGGGAAACGCTCGGCCGCCGCCCGCGGGGGGGCCGGGCCGCGCAGCGGCAGCCCGGTCGCCGCGGCCGCGTAGGCGGCCAGCAGCAACGACGCGAGCAGACGGCGGCAGCGGGGCGTGAACAAGCGATCAACCGCGGGAGGCGTGACAGGGCGGATCCGCCATTGTGGCCGATCGCGGCGCCAGAATCGAGGTCGTCCGACGCGTCAGATTGTCACGCCTGCCGAGCTGCCGATGGCGACCGCGAACGGCTCACTGACTGGCGCCCCGTTACTTGTCGGGTTCGCCCTTGATGGCCTGCGCCCGGACGCCGCCGGTGAAGTGGCCGAACATCGCGCCGCCGACCGCCCACAGGCCGCCGCCCGGCACAATCGCGCCGATGTCGCCGCCGATCTCGGCGCCGAGCCGCGGCTCGAGCACCCGCCGGGCCTCCTTCCGCGCGTCGATGTCGCCGTTGGCGTCAACGTACTCGTAGACGTCGTCCCGCTTGCGGCTCTCGTGCAGCAGACCGACAAACGGCAGCGCGTGCGCCGACGCGTAGACGCTCGGCGTCTCGCGACTGCGGACCTCGTGCGCGTAGGCCGCCTGCTCCAGCGCGACCGCCGGGATGTCCGAGTACAGGTGCACGCTGTTGGTGAACGGGTTGTACCAGTCGCCCCCGAACAGCCTACCCGGCGCAAGCGTGTAGCCGAGCGTGTACAGGCTGCCGACCGTGTACCGCCAGGGGGCCGCGTGCGCATCGTTCTCGCGGAGCCGACGCCACTCGCCCAGCGGGTCGTACTGGTTGACCCGCACGAGCACGTCGTCGACCTGGTGCGACGCGAGGAACTCGACCGCCTGCGACTCGGTCTCCGGCGAGACCGCGTGGTTGTCGGCCCGGCGGTCCCAGAACACCAGCTTCGCCGGGATGCCGAGCGTCCAGCCGACGCCGTCGATGAAGGGCCGCGGCCGGCCGCGCTCAATCGCGATCCCCGCCGCGGCGTCGCCGGGCGTGACCGCGGCGGCGGCGGGGGACCCGTCGGCGTCTGTCGGTTCTGTCGCTTGCGGCGGAAGGTCCAAGTCGAGCGACGCGTACGGGTTCACCGGCCGGGTCGGGGCCTCGTTGGCCCGCTGCGGGCCCGCCAGGGTGGGGCCGGCCGGGGCGGCGGTCGGCTCTTCCGGGTCGCTGAGGTACGTGGTCGGCTGCGCCGGTCCCGCGGCTGCCGGTCGCATCAGGTCGGGGCAGGGCATCGCCGAGCTGTACCGGTTCTGACTTGCCTCGATCGCGTTGGTCCTGATCGCGTTGGTCCTAGTCACGCTGGTCTCAATCGCGTTGGCCTGCAGCGAATTGGCCTGCACTGAATTGGCCGGGGCCGGGCCGGCGTAGAGCGGAGTCGTCACGCCCCGGACCGGGGCCGCCAGCTCCAATCCGGAGCCAATCGAAACAGGCGCGATCGGCTCGGGCGCCGGGGGCATGCTGTAGTACGGCTGGTCGCCGAGCGCTAGCGGAGCAGGCGCCGCGGCCAGAACAAGCAGCAGGGAGCAAACAGACAGACGCTTCATCGGTTCACCCTCCATAGTGAAGCAGGTGGGAAGGCAGACCCCGCCTGCGGGCGCAGGACAAGGCCGGCGTCGATCTCGCGAGACGCTTGCATCGGTGGGGTTGTCGAGCCGCTGCGCGGACGCTGCTAGCAGACTCGGATGGGCAGGAAGTCGCCGCGGGCGTCGGCCGCCGTTGGCAAAGATCGTCACGGCTTATAACGGAGTCCGCTGGACGCGTCGACGCCAGTCGGACCCACGGCGCCGCGCAAGCGTTTTGTCCGAAAACACGACCGGAGGGGACAAAACCCCCGCCACAACTCCCCCTCGGCACTCGTTTCACGCTTGTTAGCAGCCTATTCTCAGTACCGAGCAACCATGGCCGCGTGGGTTTTGTCCCACCGCGCCGCCGACTGAGACAACCCCCAAACACCGCCGACGCTCGCTGCCGCAGATCCCCATCGACCGCGAGCTACCCAACCGCGCAGCAGCCGGCGCCGACCTGCGATACGAGCCTCGCCGCCGCGCCAAAGAACCGGGTGTCGGTATGCCGCCATTGGACCACACCGCGCGGCGCTTCTCTACAAAGAAATGCCAGGCACTCCCTCGCATGCGGGGGACGTCGGGGGCGCTCCGCGCTAGCAGAAGCCCCCGATGACGAGCGGGCAATCAGCAGCGCGCAGCCAATCCAACTAGTACGCCTTCCCTGCAGTTAGTTCCTGTGCCTCCTCATGACGCGCGCACGAATCCCGCAGTTTGCGAAGGGTTCGTGCGGGCCTACCGGTCACGCGGCAGAAATATTATTCGTGTCACCGGCACTAGCCGAAAACGTCGCCAGTCGAACTAATCCTTCGACAGGTCCACACAAATAATCTCCGAGTCGTTCCGCAAGTAGGCGCAGCGGTTGGCCAGCGCCGGGTGCGACCAGACCACCTTGCGGCCGGGCATTGGATTGTCTGCTTCGATGACATGCGCCCGGCTCAGTTCCTCGTAACCTGTGGGCGTGAGCTTGGCGATAATCAGATCGCCTTTCTCATTCGCCAGGAAGAACCGGTCCTCGTGCGGGATCAAGAACACATTCGCCCAGCGATTGGATGAATCGCGAAGGTCGCCCGTCGACCCGCTGGCGGTTAGGTCCTCCCAACTCCGCTCGCCCGTTTCCAGGTCCAAACACCGCAGTTGGCCGTAGCTATCGACGCCATAGATGTGGCCATCCTGAATCACGGGCGTGCTCATCACCGAGTGAAGTTTGTCGGTGTTGCGTTCGCTGTGGCTATTTCCCCGCCACAGGAGATCGGGCCCGGCCTGGCCCTCTTTAAACTCAAGCATCATCGGCCCATCGTAGAAATTGGTTACGAACAGCCGCTGGCCAGCCTGGCGGGGCGTGGGGATCGTCATTCCTGCCCTGACGTCGAACGGCGTCGACCAGTAGACCTCGCCGGTTTCCGGATCGAGCCCGTTGATTGCCTGCGGATGCCAGATAATGAGTTGCCGCTTCCCGCCGAGCTCAAGAATCACCGGCGGACAGTATCCCGGCTCGGCCGCTGAGAGAGATCGCCAGATTTCCTCGCCGCTGTCTTTGTCAAACGCCACCGCGACGCTCCCTTGGCCGCCAACCAGACAGATGAGACGCTTGCCGTCTACCAAGGGATGCCCGGAGAATCCCCACACCGGCGCCGGCATGTCGTAGTCCTCCTTGAACTGCTTCGACCAAAGCGGTTCGCCAGTCTCCGCGTCGAGGCACACCAGGTCCCCCTCGGCGCCCACACTGTAGAGCTTGCCGCCCGTGACGACCGGCGTGGTCCGCGGGCCCGCTGCGTAGCTGATGGAGTACTCGCAGGGGTACTCGTGCGTCCACAGAATCTCGCCGCTTTCTGCATCGAGGCAGAGCACACGCTCGCTGCCTTGCGTGGGGGAACGATCAAATGCATTGGGAGAAATCCGCTGTCCCCCGGCCAACTGCCGATCGGTGACGAAGACCCGGTTCCCCACCACGGCCGGGCCCGAGTAACCGCCGCCGATTGGCGTACGCCACTTCACCGTCGGCCCCCCCTCGGGGAACTGCTCGATGATGCCGGACTCGCGCCACACCCCGTCGCGGTGCGGCCCCAACCATTGAGGCCAGTCATCGCCGTGGGCAAGCTGCGCGGCTGTCCCGAATATCAAGAAAAGACCAAGGATATAGTGCGTCTGGCGCGTCGACATGAGTTGTGTTCCGTCGCATGAATGAGGTAGGGGAGTCGCCGGTCAGACAGCGATTCTACTAGCTAGAGCTTCGCAATACCTTGGCCCACAGCTGTCGAGCAGGTCGCTCCACGATCCGAAGGTCCTGCGCGAGGGTGAATTGACGGCTTTTTTCTCGACGAACTTGGCGAGAATCGCTTCCGAAATAGAGGCGTCGCTACAAAGCTTGGTCGAGAGCGGCGATCAACTGCTCGATTTCGTCCTGCGTTGTGTAGTGCAAGAATGAGAGCCGCAGGACGCCCGGGCTGAGGTCGACGCCCATTGCTTCCAGAACTCGACGGGCGTAGAAGCTGCCTAGCCCCGCCATGATCTTCTCCCGTTCCAAAACGGCGATCACCTCCCGAGCGTCCTTCTTGAGAGGCACAATCGCGACGGTAGGCGCCCGGTCGTCGACGCTGGTCGGTCCCAGGATTCGCAGGTCGTCGCGGTCAGTGAGCCAATCTAACAGCGGCGCAAGTAATCGCCTTTCGTGCTCGCGGAACAGTTCATTCACCGCCTGTCCAGCCGACTGTCCAGCCGACGGGCCTTCTGCCGACGGGCCTTCTGCCGATTGTTCGAAGTGGTGCTGGAAGAGCCGGTGGTAGTATTCTGCGATGCCGCCCGCCGCGGCTTGCTGAGCATGATCGTGCCCGGCCGGGACCATCCGTTTACTTGGGACCTCCGTGTTGAAATGATGGCACTGCGGCGGCAACCGACTTAGCAGATCTTGCTGGATGTACATGAGTCCCTGGTGGGGACCGTAGGTCTTGTACAACGAGAATAGGTAGATATCCACGCCAAGCGAGCGGATGTCTGGAAGTCCGTGTGGGGCGTAAGCCACGCCGTCGGCCACGACTAGAGCGCCGGCTGCGTGACACATCGCAGAGATCTCGGCGACAGGGTTGATCTCCGCGACCACATTTGAACAGTGCGGAAAAATTACGAGCTTCGTGCGATCACTCAACAGCTCGTCCAGTTGAGCCACGTCTAGATGCCCCGTCTCCCGATCAATCCGCCACTCCTTCACCACGCACCCTTTGTCCGCCAAGCGGCGCCACACTCCCGTGTTCGCCTCGTGATCTTGGTTGGTGACGACTACTTCGTCGCCGGGCTGAAGCATTTCACCGAACGCTTTTGCTAGCACGTAGGTGTTCTGCGAGGTGGAAGGGCCAAAGTGCAACTCTTGCCCGTCAACGTTCAGCAGCTCGGCGAATTGCCGGGTCGACTCGTCCATTAAGTCGCCGGCGACGCGTGACGCGGGATGCCAGCCATGGGGCTGCACCCGGGCCTCAGTGTAAAGCCGGAGCAGACGGTCGATGACAGGCTGGCAAGCGTACGAGCCGCCGGCGTTCTCGAAGAATGCCCAACCCTGAAGTTCGGGTTCAGCAAACGCTGGAAACTGCTGGCGGACGAATGCCATATCAAGACCACGCGGCATGTGTAGCTCCACGGGGGGCGAGGCGGGAACAAAGGCTCAAAGGTATCTTGCGACGGATCAACTTGGGAGTCCACCGACGGAGTGCTGCTGCGAACGCCAAGCCAATCCGTCAAGGACACGCGCAGAGATCCGGTTGGCCTTTAGAGCACGCGTTGGTCGCGGATTCTGGGACAGTCTGTCGAGGATCGCCAAGTATCGGATGAGCCCGCGATCGCGCTCAGTAGCCGCGGCAGGCTTCCCGGACATGACAACGCCTGAAGACCTTGGCCTCGCTGGTGCAGCCTTGTGGAATTCGAAGCGAGTCCGGTGGCATCGCCCGGTGTGGTCTCGCGATGGGCTTAACCTGCTTCGGTCGTCAGTGCCGCTGAAAAGGGAGCGGCTGAGTAGAAAGCCGGATGCAACCGCCAACGGTTTAACCGGCCGCGGGTTGCCAATCATCGGGGGCTTCCGCTATCGCCGAGCGCCCCCGGCGCCCCAAAGGACCTTGCGCCCGCGTTACCACTTCTCCTGGCCGGTGGTCGCCAGCACGGCGGACCACAAATCGCGGGCGGGTTCCATCCGCTTCACCTGGCCGACCGACACCCGCAGCGGCACGTGCACCGGGCGGTTGTTCCAGAGGCCGATGAACAGGTCGGTCTTGCCGGCCAGCGCGGCGTGGGCGGCGCAGCGGGCGAACATCTCGCACAGCAGGCTGTCGGCGGCGTTCGCCTGGACGCTGCGGATGTAGTAGCTGGGGTCGAAGTACTTGACCGCGGCCGGCTTGCCGACCTCGTTGAAGTGGTCGGTGATCGCCTGCTTGAGGAACGGGCCGATGTCGCCCAGCTTGCGATTGCCCGACTTGTCGCGGCCTTGTTCGTGGTCGATCAGGTCCTGCCCGGCGCCCTCGGCGACGACAATCACCGCGTGGTCGCGCTTGTCGAGCCGCCGCCCAATTGCCGGCAGCAGCTCGTCCAGCGAGAACGGCGCCTCCGGGATCAGTGTGAAGTTGACCTCGCCGCTGGCGATCGTGGCCGCGGCCGCGATGAAGCCCGCCTCGCGGCCCATCAGCTTCACCAGGCCGACGCCGCGGGGCGTGCTCTTGGCCTCGACGTGGGCGCGGTCGATGACCGTTTCGGCCTCGGACACGGCCGACAGGTAGCCGAACGAGCGGTAGCAGAACTTGATGTCGTTGTCGATCGTCTTGGGGACGCCCACCACGGCGATCTTCAACCCGCGGCGCTCGATTTCCTGGGCGATCAGGTGGGCGCCCTTCTGCGTGCCGTCGCCGCCGATCGGGAAGAACAGGTTCACACCGAGCGACTCGAGGTAGTCGACCATCACCCTCGCGTCCTGCGGCCCGCGCGACGTGCCAAGGATCGTGCCGCCCTGGTGGTGGATCTGCTCGACCACCGAGTCGGTCAGCGGGAACGGCTCGCGGCCGAGCTCTGGGTTCAGCCCGAGGTAGCCGTTGCGGATGCCGAGGATGGTCGGCACGCCGTAGTCGCCGTGCAGCTTGTAGTACAGGTTGCGGATGATGTTGTTCAGGCCGGGGCACAGCCCGCCGCAGGTGACGATCGCCGCGCGGCACTCGGCCGGGTCGAAGTACAGCTGCTCGCGGGGGCCGGCCTTCTCGAACCCCAGCGGGTTGACGATCTCGTCGCCGCAGTACTCGATGTGGTACATCACGCGGCGGTCGTCGGGAACGAACGAGCGGGGACCCTCCCGCAGGTGACGCAGCGGTGAGAGCAGCTTGCGGGGGCCGAGGGACGTGATCCGGAGGTCTTCTTGCGTCAGCATCGGGGTGGCCCGGGCAGGGCGGCTTCGGGGCGGGCGGGGCGCTTGGGGAGGGCCCCTGGGTAGGATGGCGGGGCCTGCTGCGCCTGCAGGATACCAGACCGCCGAGCAACCGTCACGCAGTGGCTGGGGCGAAATAGTCCTGCCGGTCGGCAGCGAATGAGCACGGCCGGTGTGGTATACCTGGGGCGCCCTGTTCGTCACGCAGCCAGTCGGCGTGAGGGTGCCGGGGGCGCTACCGCAGGGAAGCCCCCGACGATGTACCAACCGGCGCCCGCTGGCGGTCGGGGGCTTCCGCTATCGCGGAGCGCCCCCGGCACCCGGCGCTGTTCCGGAAGAACCAACCCGCAAGCGCCGGAATCGCGATGACGCTTGTTCCGGCCCACCTTGGAAGCTGATATGCAGTTCTCGCTGAAAGAGTTCCTGGCGATCGCCGGCGTGGTGTCGGTCGGCACGGCTTCGCTACTGTACGCCAGCAGCCTGGTCAGCGGGCTCTGGCTAGCGGTGGTCGGGGCTCTGTTGATGGGCGCCGCGATCCACTCGGCGTTGCTCGCAGGCGCCCGGCGTGCTTCTGCGGTTGGGTTCCTCGTCGCCGCTCTCGTTTACACGTCTGCCCTGCTCACTCAGAGCTACGATCGGAACGGCTATCCGGTCAACCGCGAGTTCGAACCGTGGGCTGGCCGATTCCCTACCACCATCGCGATGCAGCGGCCTTACCAGGGAGCGACTTTTTCCCGGTCCTACTACACCGACGAGAACGGCAACCGCTACTCGCAAGTCCCGGCCGGCGCCACCGTCGACGACGGCTTCGGCGGAGGCGGATTCGCGTTCGGCGCCGCACCGCCCGCGCCGGGCGCGCTGAAGGTAAAGCAGGTGAGCGCCCCACCCATGCAGCAATTCATGGAGGTCGCCCACTGCCTGTGGACGCTGCTGTTCGGCTACGTCGGCGGCAAGTACGCCGTGTGGCTTTACACTGCCGCGACGCCGCCACGCAGTCGCCCGACGCCCGACCCCGCTGACCTGAACCAGGGAATCTGATGCAGTTCTCGCTCAAAGAGTTCTTGCTGCTGGTCGGCTTCGCATCGGCCGGTATGGCGTCGCTGCTGTACGCATCGCCCGCGGTTGGCGCGGTGTGGCAGCTGCTGGTGGCGGCGCTGGTGTTCGCCGCCGCCGCCCGCGCCTGGCTGCTGCCGGGGCCACGCCGCGTCTACGCGGTCGGCTTCCTGGCGGTCGCGGTCGCCTACACCGCGGTGCTCTACTCCTACGGCAACGAGGTCAGCAACGGCTACCGCTCCAACTACGAGTACAACCCGGGCGGCGGCAAGATGCCGACGAACAAGCTGATGCAGCAGCCGCACACCTGGGTCGCCGCGAGCCGCTCGTACTTTGTGGACATCGACGGCAAACGCTACCCGCAGGTTCCGCCGGGGCACACAATTGGGGATATCTACAACAACTCGACGGGCCAGAAGCTGGTGGCCTACCACGTCCTGCCGGAAGCCGAGTCGTTCATGACGGTCGCCCACTGCCTGTGGACACTGCTGCTGGGCTACGTTGGCGGCAAATATGCGGTGTGGGTCTACACGCGCAACAAGAACACAGCCCCAGAATAGCTTTCGAGCAGAGCCGTGCTGCTACGAAGCGTCGCGGCTCCGCCGCGCTGCCAGACCAGCAACCACCGCCGCCAGCAGGCAAGCCGCGGCCGAGGGGCTCGGGGCCGCTACCGATCCCTGGGCCACCGGCGCCTGAGCGACCGCGCCGTAGTTGGCCTTCCAGATCGTCAGGTTCTGGGGGTCGCCGAGCGTGTCACGCCACACGGTGTAGTCGGCCGCGTCGACGACGCCGTCGAAGTTGAAGTCGCCGTCGAGCAGCGTGTTCTGGTCGACCGTCACGCTGAGCGACAGCGTGGTCGCGCCGTAGCTCAGGCCAAACTCGACCCCCTGCACGTTGGGGAACAGCGGCGGGACGAACTCGCCGCTGATGCCGCCGTCGGCCGTGATCAGGGGGATCGACTGGCTGACGCTGAGGTCGAACTCGGGGTCGAAGCTGAACGCCAGCTCGCCCCCCAGCGTGGCCGCGCCGGCGACCTCGATCTGGGCCGCGCCGTCCGAGGTCAGGCCGAGCGACAGCAGGCTGTTGGAGGTGAAGGTCAGGTCGGAGAGGAACAGGGCGTTGCCGCGGGCGAGCACGGTGGTGGCGCCGTTGTCGGTGTAGGCGTCGTTGAAGACGGCCACCGACTCGCTGGCGACGACGACCGTGCCGTCGTTGGTGACCTCGCCGTGGATGTTGTTGACCCCGTCGGCCGAGGCGATCACGCCGGCGTTGGTGACGTCGTTGAGGAAGCGTACCGTGCCGTCCTCGAGCGTGTAGCGGCCGGCAGCCGCGTTGGTGTTGGTCGACAGCAGCCGGAGCTCGCCGCCGGTCACGGTGACCGCGCCGGCGTTGTTGAAGGCGCCCTCGAAGTCGAGCCGCTGGCCGGCGTTCACCTCGACGTCGCCCGTGGCGAGCACGTCGACCTGGCCGCGGACGACGCCGTCGCCGCCCAGGTAGCCGGCGACGTTGATGTCGCGGACGACCAGCTCGCCCTCGGACAGGTACAGGCGGCCGAGCGTGCCGACGGTCGCCTGGGCCAGGCTGTTGTTGTCGGCGTCGAAGTAGGCGCCGTTGGTGATGTGGAGCTCGCCGATGCCGGTCGCCCCGACGTTCAGGCTGCCCCGGGCGTAGAAGATGGTCGCCGCGCCGTCGACGATCATCAGGCCCGATCCGCCCGCGGCGGCGCCGATCGTAATATCGCTGCCGGTGGTGGTGGTGCGCATCATCGCGCCGCCAGAGACCGTCAGCTTGCCGACGCCCGCGTCGCCGACGACAAGGTCGTCGTACAGCGCGGCGTAGGTTCCGGCTCCGTCGACCAGCACCGTGCCCTTGGCTCCGGCCAGTTCGCCAATCACCATGTCGCCGGTGGAGTTGAGCAGGTTGAGCGAGGCGCCCCCGGTCAGGTTGACGTAGCCGACGCCCGCCCGGCCGACGATCAGCGCGTCGCCGCTGCTGTCAAACTCGGCCGAGGCGCCGGGCCCGGTGACCGTCAGGTAGCCAAAGTAGCCGTCGTCGTCCCCGACATAGCCCTGGTCGTACTGCAGCGTGCTGCCGCCGTCGACCGTGACCGTGGCGAACGGGCTAACGTCGTCGGGGAAGCTGCCGTCGCCGATCTTGAGGTCGACCGAGAAGTGGTCGCCGACCGAGGGCTCGGGCGTCACCTCGCCGGTAGACGAGATCGCCGCCAGAGCGGTGCGCGGGCCGGCGGCCAACGCGAAAGCCAACACCACCAGCCCCAGACGGGCCGTCCACCAGCAGCCAAACATACGACATCTCCTCTTAGGCGATCAAACGGCGCGTACTCTCCCCCCGCTTCCTGCAGAAAGAAACGCACAGCCCTGATTGTAGCCTACATGTCGATTCCCGCACCAGCTTGGTTTCACGGCCTTGTGCAGCGCGGCTACTTCTTGCGGCCGTCCACCATCGGGCGGCCGATGCTGTGGTAGCAGTAGCCGCGGCGGGCCATCCGCTCGGGCTCAAACAGGTTGCGGCCGTCGAAGACCGACGGGTCGGCCATCAGCTGGTACATCTCGGCGAAGTCGGGCGAGTGGTAGTCCTTCCACTCGGTCATGATGCAGAGGGCGTCGGCGCCCTCCAGGCAGCTCATGCGGCGCTCGCTGTAGGTGATCTTGTCGCCGAGCTCGGCCCGCACGTTCTCGAGCGCCTCGGGGTCGTGGGCCACGACCTTGGCGCCCTTGGAGAGCAGCCAGTCGATCAGCACCAGCGCCGGGGCCTCGCGGATGTCGTCGGTGCGGGGCTTGAAGGCCAGGCCCCAGACGGCGATGGTCTTGCCGGACAGGTCGCCGCCGAAGTGCGCGTCGAGCTTGCCCGAGATGACGTGCTTCTGACGCTCGTTGACCTCGTCCACCGCGCGGAGCATCGACGGGGTGAGTTCCTTGTCGACGGTCATCGACTCCAGCGCCCGGACGTCCTTCGGGAAGCAGCTGCCGCCGTAGCCGACGCCGGGGAACAGGAAGGCGAAGCCGATGCGGCTGTCGTGGCCGATGCCGCGGCGGACGTCGTTGATGTCGCCGCCCATCTTCTCGCACAGGTTGGCCATCTCGTTGATGAAGCTGATCTTGGTTGCGAGCAGCGCGTTGGCGACGTACTTGGTCATCTCGGCGCTCTCGGGCGACATCACCAGGAACGGCTTCTCGGTCCGCAGGAACGGCTTGTAGAGCTGGTGCAGGGTGTCGCCGACCTCGGACCGCCGGACGCCCACTACCACTCGGTCGGGCTTCATGAAGTCGTCGATCGCGGCGCCCTCCTTGAGGAACTCCGGGTTGCTCGCGACGTCGCACTCGCGACCGGTGAACTCCTTGAGCATGCCGAAGATCTTGGCGTTGGTGCCGACCGGCACGGTGCTCTTGGTCACCACCACGGCGTCCTCGCGCAGGTGCGGCGCAATCGCCTTGACGACGCTCCACATGGCCGACAGGTCGGCCGAGCCGTCGTCGCCCTGCGGGGTGCCGACCGCCAGGTAGACCACCTCGGCTGGCGCGACCGCCGAGGCGGTTTCGGTCGTGAAGTGCAACCGCCCGGCCTCGGAATTGTGGATCACTAGCTCCGAAAGGCCCGGCTCGTAAATCGGGATCTCGCCCCGCTTGAGGCCCTCGATCTTGGCCTCGTTGATATCGATGCAGGTGACGTCGTTGCCGCTATCGGCGAAGCAGGTGCCGGTAACCAGGCCAACGTAACCAGTGCCAATAACCGCGATTTTCATAACGAGACTCGAAAGGCAAGGGAGCGGGGAGGGAGCGGGAAAGCCTCCAGTATTGCTAGCCGGGCGAGATCCGTCGAGAAGCGCGGCACGGATACCCCTTCCCCAGGCCCAGGAGCCGCCGCTGGACGCGGGATGGCACGGTTTCGACGGTCCTGCCGGCAGAACCTGGGGACGGCAAACCACCGTCGCGGCAACCCCTCAGCCGTGTCCGGTAGATCGCAGCCCATGTTTCCGTGATGCCGGCAGCCGATTTTGCACGCCTCAGGAAACTTCCCGTGGGGCGACCTGCGGGGCAAACCGCCCCACGGCGCTCGCCGCACCGTTTTGAAGCTGACCGAGCCCGACAACTCACCCGTTTAATAGGAGTCGATGCAATGTCGTCTACGCTGTTCAAGAGTCGCAACGAATCCCAGGCCCCGGCGGCGGTTGCCGAGGCCCCGCACAACGACGCCCAGGCTGTCCTCGACGCCCTTAGCCGCTCGCAGGCGGTTATCGAGTTCAAGCCGGACGGCACGATCATCACCGCCAACGACAACTTCCTGGCCGTGCTGGGCTACAACCTCCGCGAGGTCGAGGGTAGCCACCACCGCATGTTCTGCGACGGCCAGTACACCAGCAGCCCCGAGTACAGCCAGTTCTGGCGCGACCTGGCCGCCGGCCGGCCGGCGGTGGGCGAGTACGAGCGGTTCACCAAGTCCGGTGAGAGCGTCTGGATCTCGGCCTCCTACAACCCGGTGCTCGACGCCAACGGCCAATGCTACAAGGTCGTGAAGATCGCCAGCGACATTACCGCCACCAAGCGGGAGAGCGCCGACTCGGCCCGGCTGGCCAACATGGTCGCCAACATGCCGATCAACGTGATGTTCGCCGACCGCGACCTGAACGTGCGGTACATGAACCCGGCCTCGCTCAAGACCCTCAAGCAGGTTGAGCACCTGCTGCCGATCCCGGCCGACAAGATCCTCGGCTCAAACATCGACATCTTCCACAAGGACCCCTCCTACCAGCGCGGCGTGCTTGCCAAAGAGTCGAACCTGCCGGTCCACACGCAAATTACGCTGGGCGAGGAGATCCTCGACCTGCTGGTGAGCGCGATCACCGACAAGGCCGGCAACTACATCGGCGCCATGGCCACCTGGAGCATCGTCACCGAGCAGGTCCGCACCCGCGAAGAAGCGGCCAGCGTCGGCCAGACGGTCGCCGCCAGCACCACGGAGATGGCGGCGACGATCGAGGAGATCAGCAAGAGCGTCGGCCGGACCGCCTCGCTGGCGACCCAGACCGAGAACCACGTCCGCGACTCGTCGTCGGCCGCCGAGATGCTCCAGGAGAGCAGCAAGGCGATCGGCAAGGTCGTCGGCGTGATCCAGGAGCTGGCCGACCAGACCAACCTGCTGGCCCTCAACGCCACGATCGAGGCCGCCCGCGCAGGGGAGTCCGGCCGCAGCTTCGCGGTGGTCGCCAACGAGGTCAAGGAGCTCGCTCAGGAGACCGGCAACGCCACCCAGAGCATCGAGAAGAGCGTCGAGGAGATGCGGCAGCGGATCGATCAGGTGACCGGCGCTACCCAGCAGATCACCGAGAGCATCGCCGAGGTCAGCAGCAACACCAACACGGTCGCCGCGGCCATCGAGGAGCAGTCCATCACCATGGCCGAGCTCAGCAAGACCGCCGAAGGCCTGGTCAAGCTGGCCAACAAGACCTAGGCCTGCTCCCAGCGGCGGACAATAATGGCGTCTACCAAGCCCCCCCGGCCAACTGGCCGGGGGGGCTTTTTTTGCGCGACGCATCGGGCAACGGGTTGGGCGGCCTGCAGCGGATGCGCCGCCTGCAACGTGCAAGCGTGTGGCAATCTGCCGAATTGAGGCCCCCGTCGTGCAAAAATCCACACCCACTGGTCGAGCGTGACCAATGTTTTCGCGATCTGTTGAGCGCACTGACTTGGTCTAGCCGTCTCGCAGACGAGGCAACATCCCACGCTAAACAGCGCCACAGTAATGTAGGAAGCCGTCTATGCCCGCTACTTTGTTCAAGAATCGCCAGACCCCCGCCCCCACCGAGCCCGCAGCAACCACCAGCAAGGCTCAGGCGACACTCGACGCGTTCAGCCGCTCGCAGGCGGTCATCGAGTTCGAGCCGGACGGCACGATCATCACCGCCAACGATAACTTCCTGGCAGTGCTGGGCTACACCCTCGGCGAGATTACCGGCCGCCACCACCGCATGTTCGTCGAGCAGGGCGAGGCCGCCTCGTCTGAGTACCGCCAGTTCTGGGCCTCGCTCGCCACGGGCCGGCCGGCTGCGGGCGAGTTCAAGCGGGTCGCCAAGGACGGCAGCGAGATCTGGATCTCGGCCTCCTACAACCCGGTCCTCGACGACGAGGGAGTCGTGACCAAGGTGGTCAAGATCGCCAGCGACATCACCGACACCAAGCAGGCGGCGCTCGACCAGCTCGCCGTGCTCGACGCCCTCGGCCGCTCGCAGGCCGCCATCGAGTTCCATCCGGACGGCACGATCGTCACGGCCAACGACAACTTCCTCAGCGCCCTCGGCTACAAGCTGAGCGAGATCCAGGGCAACCACCACCGCATCTTCTGCGACGGCGAGTACACCAGCAGCCAGGAGTACGTCCAGTTCTGGAACGACCTCCGGTCGGGCAAGTTCTCTGCCGGACGCTACATGCGGGTCACCCGCGACGGGCGTCAGATCTGGATTCAGGCGTCGTACAACCCGGTGCTGAATTCTGCCGGTCAGGTGGTGAAGGTAGTGAAGTACGCCACCGACATCACCGCCGAGGTCGAGTCCGAGATGCAGACCAGGTCCGACGCGGCCGACGTCGGCCGCTCGGTGGCGTCGAGCGCCACGGAGATGGCGGCGACGATCGAGGAGATCAGCAAGAGCGTCGGTCGCACCGCCTCGCTCGCGACCCAGACCGAGAGCCACGTCCGCGACTCGTCGTCGGCTGCCGAACTTCTGCAGGAGAGCAGCAAGGCGATCGGCAAGGTCGTCGGCGTGATCCAGGAGCTGGCCGACCAGACCAACCTGCTGGCCCTCAACGCCACGATCGAGGCCGCCCGCGCAGGGGAGTCCGGCCGCAGCTTCGCGGTGGTCGCCAACGAGGTCAAGGAGCTCGCTCAGGAGACCGGCAACGCCACCCAGAGCATCGAGAAGAGCGTCGAGGAGATGCGGCAGCGGATCGATCAGGTGACCGGCGCTACCCAGCAGATCACCGAGAGCATCGCCGAGGTCAGCAGCAACACCAACACGGTCGCCGCGGCCATCGAGGAGCAGTCCATCACCATGGCCGAGCTTAGCAAGACCGCCGAGACGCTGGTGCGGATCTCCGGGTGATCAAGCAGTACCGGCTCTGATTTAAGAATTCACGAGAGTGAGAGTTGTCGAGGCGTTCCCCATCTTCGGGTGGGGAACGCCTTTTTTTGTCGAGGGCGAGCCGCTCCGGCTGGGCCGCTAGAACTCAGACCTTCAGGTAGAGCCTGCGGCGGTGCATCCACAGCAGCACCAGCCAGTAGGCCAGCATCACCAGCCCGCCCGACACCAGCGTGCGGTACGGCTCGCCAAACAGGGCGTCGTAATCCCGGCCGAGGTGCGTGCGGAGCATGTCGTCGACTAAGCCGTGCATCGTGTTGGCGATGACGTAGATCGCGATCGAGTTCATCCCGATCACCGTCAGCGGCCACGCCCAGCCACGCCAGCCGCGGATGTCGATCAGCCAGTACAGGGCGGCGAGCAGCAGGAAGCACCAACCGCCGCTCACCAGCACGAAGCTGGGGGTCCAGATCCGCTTGACCAGCGGGCAGACGCCGGCGTAGTGCGTCGCGTACCCGACCGCCAGGCAAACGGCGCCGAGCACGGCCAGCCGGCCGAGCAGGGCGCCGGTGCTGTTCTCCTTGGCCGCGGTGCGTTCGGCCAGCAGACCACCGGCAAGCAATCCTAGCACCATCGTCGTAAGCGTCGGCACGAACGACAGCGTCTGGTAGCCCCCCTCGTTGTCGACAAACGGCTCTTCTCGCGGTAACAGGTTCAGGAACCAGCGGTCGAACGCGGCGGACAGGTTGGTGTTCTTGTTCCAGTGCGACTCGAAGCCACTCAGCAGGTGGGGCCAGTCGGTGGGGACGCCGACCGACGCGTAGTCGAAATCGGCCGGCGGGGCAGGGTACAGGGCAAACGCGGCCCAGCTGACGAGCAGGATCACCACCACCGCGGCCCACTGCTGGCGGCGCGGCCTAAGAGCGATCAGGAACAAGAACCCGTAGCCGAGGCCGATCTGCGTGAGCGTGTCCTCGAACGTGAAGTAGGTCTGCCCGCGGCCGATCGAGCGGAGCCAGATGCCGAGCAGCACCAGCACCGCCGCGCGGTAGAACGCGTGCACGGCGAGCACCGCCATCGACTGCCCCCGCCGGCGGCGGCTGGCGATCGAGAACGGCAGCGAGACCCCGACCAGGAATGTGAACGCCGGCTGGATCATGTCGTGCACGCTGAGCCCGACCCACGGCACGTGGCTCTGGTGGTGGCACAGCCAGGCCCACAGGCGGCTCTCCGGGAAGTGCTCCGCGACGCCGCACAGGTGCAGCACCTCGGCGACCATCAGCAGCATGGCCAGGCCGCGGAACGCGTCGATCGATCCGAGCCGCGGGCTCTTGGCAGGCTCGGCGGTGGGGTCAGCCATCGGTTGATTCGGGCGTCTCTTCGCCCTCGTCCCGCGGCGGGTAGTAGTCGTCCCAGTGCTTCTCATGCGGGGCGGTCAGCTTGCCGGCGCTCTTGGCGACCAGCATCGCGACCGTGGCGTCGCTCGTGACGTTGACGATTGTGCGGCACATGTCCAGCACGCGGTCGACCGGCAGGATCAGGGCGATCCCCTCCACCGGCACGTGGACCGCCCGCAGCACCGCCACCAGCATGACGATGCCGGCGCTCGGCACCGCCGCCGTGCCGACCGACGCCAGGATGGCGGTCAGGGCGACCGTGACCAGGTCGCCGAAGCTGAGGTCGACGCCGTACGCCTGGGCGATGAACACCGCCGCGACCGCCTGGTACAGGCTGGTGCCGTCCATGTTGATGGTGGCCCCGATCGGCAGCACGAAGCTGGCGACCTCCTCGTCGACGCCCAGGTGCTCCTCCACGCGCTCCATTGTGACCGGCAGGGTCGCGGCGCTGGAGCTGGTCGAGAACGCCAGCAGCTGCGCCGGCGAAATCCCCTTGAAGAACGCCCCGTACCCAACGCCCGTGAACGCCCGCACCAGCAGCGGGTAGAACAGCGTGACCATCGCCGCCAGCCCGAACAGCACGCACAGGCAGTAGCTCATCAGCGCCAGGAAGATCGACCAGCTCTGGGTCTCGGCGACCATGGCGGCCATCAGCGCCAGCACGCCGATCGGCGCGTACAGCATGATCAGGTCGATCAGCTTGAGGACCACCTCGTTGACGCCGTCGAAGAAGTCCTTCACCGGCTTGGCCTTGTCGGGCGGCGAGAGCAGCAGGCCGACCGAGAAGAACAGCACGAACACAATCACCTGCAGCATGCTGCCGTTGTCGGCGGCGGCGGCCATCAGGTTCTGCGGCACCAGGTCGACCAGCGGCTGCAGCGGACCCATGCCGCTCTGCTCGGCGGCCAGCTTGAGCTTGCCCTCGACGTCCGCCTGCGTCGAAGCGGCCAGCGCCTCGCGGGTGTCGGCGTCGAGACCCCGCGCCGGGCCGACGAGGGTCGCCAGCGTGAGGCCGAGCACCACCGCTACGGCGGTAGTGATCAGGTACAGCACGATCGTGCGGCCCCCCATCGAGGAGAGCTTCGACAGGTCCTGCAGGTCCGTGACGCCCTTGATCAGCGACGCCACGATCAGCGGCACCGCCACGAGCTTGAGGCCGTTGATGAAGATCGTGCCGAACGGCTTGATCCAGTTAACGATCGCCAGGGCCCAGGTCCAGCCCTCGAGCTGCCCGTCGTCGTTAAGCTCCTGGCCATTGAGGCCGTTGGCGTCGAGCAGCACGGCCACGACCCCCATCGCCACGCCGATCAGCATGCCCAACAAGATCCGCCAGTGCAGGGGGACGTTCTTCATGCGCTCGTACTCTCCAGTTGCGGAGGCCCCGGAACTCGGTGTCCGGGAGGGGGCGGGGAGGCTCCGTTTCAGAGACCCTTCGGAGACCCGGTGGCGCCAGCATAACCTGTCGCCGCCCGCGATTTACAGCCGCGGATCCCAGTCGCCCGACGAAGCTTCGCTATTTTCCCATTCCACCCAAGTTTCCCACTCAACCACGCCGATAGCACCAACTACACAACCAACTCCGCCTACCCACCTTGCCAACGCCGCCCGACCGTCACTATGCCGACCGACGACCAACCCTTCGAGCCGCCGACGATCCTGATGCCCGCCCCGGGCTTAGGCCCCTCGCCGTACGCACCAGGACCCGGGCTGCCCGAAGGGATGCCCGCCACGGTCTCGTTTGCGGGCGAGGAGGCGTTGTTTGAGCAGCGGATCACCGCCATCCTGTCGGGCACGACCCAGGGGCTGCGGTTCGACCTGGCCGACTTTTTTGTGCTGGACGACCGCACCGCCGAGCTGCGGACCGTCGCGTCGACCGGCAAGCAGCAGTCGAGCTCAAGGCCGATTGAGGACGCCCCCGGCGACCTCACCGCGCTGGCGGGCGAGGCCGTAGTGCTAGAAGACGGCGAGCTGATGCGGCAGTTCGGTGTGCCGCGGCGGTGCGGCGCGGCGGTCTGCGTGCCGGTCTCGAGCGACTCGACCATCCACGGCACGCTGTGGCTGTACAGCCGCGTCGCGCGGCCGGTCTCGGACCCCGAGCTGCAGCTGATCGAGATCGTGGCGGGCCGCCTGGCGGTCGAGCTCGAGCGCCGCGAGCTGCTCAAACCAGCCCCCAACTCAACCAATGCCGTCGTGCAGAGCGAGGCGCCGACCGAGCCCTCCGCGCTGCTGCTTCCCACCGACGCGCTGCAGCTCGACGAGCTCGAGGTCGCCGGCCTGACCGAAGCGACCCTCGCCCTGCACGACTGGCATACCCTGAGCGACGGCCGGGTGCTGACCTACGCCGCGGCGTTTGTGGGGGCCCCCGGAACCCGCGACGACGAGTCGCAGCTCGCGCTGCAGGCGGCGCGCATCGCGTTGCGCTCGCACGCCGAACACGCCGCCAACGCCGGCCGGCTGCTCAACCGCGTGGCGGACACCCTCTCCGAGGCGTGCCCCGGCGGGTCGGGCGTCTCGATCGCGGCGTCGCTGGTCGACCCGGGGTCGGGCGAGGGATCGTACGCGTTGGCGGGCGCGGCCATCGCGCTGCGGATCCGGGCGAGCCAGCAGCACGCCGAGGCAACCGACGACCCGCCTGTTGGCTGGGACGCCGATCAACGCCACACCAACGTCCCGTTCGAGCTGGAGATCCGCGAGCGGCTGGTGCTGGCGGTGGGCGACCCGCGGAGCCTGGACGAGCGGCGCGCTAAGCGGGTGCTCAAGGCGTTCGCCCGCGTCACGGCCGACGAGCACCGGCAGATGGACGCCTGGCGGGCGCTCGAGCTCGCCGCCCGGCGAGCCGACTCCGCCGGCGGTCCGCTTGACGCCGCGGTGGCGTTGCGGCGGCGGTAGCAATAAAACCTCCCTCCCCTTCTGGGGGAGGGCCGGGGTGGGGGTGAAGCGGGTGCCCGGGGCGCCCAAGGCAAGCCGAATCCGCAGGGCACCCCCACCCTAACCCTCCCCCTCCCCCAAGGGGGGAGGGAACTACCTGGCCTAGCGGTCGCGGCGCATGGCGCGGTCGATGTCGCGCTGGGCGTCGTGTTTCTTGAGCGACTCGCGCTTGTCGAAGGTCTTCTTGCCGCGGCAGATGCCCATCAGCACCTTCGCTTTGCCCGATTTGAAGTACATCTTCAGCGGCACGAGGGTGAGGTTCTTCTCGTACGCGCGGTTGGCGAACTTGTCGATCTCGCGGCGGTGCATCAGCAGCTTGCGGCGGCGGCGCGGGTCGTGGGTCTGCTGGGAGTCGAAGGTGTACTCCTGGATGTCGCACTGCATGAGCCACACCTCGCCACGGTCGACGCGGCCGTAGGCCTCGTCGAGCGACATGCGCCCCTCGCGGAGGCTCTTCACCTCGCAGCCGGTCAGCACGATGCCGCACTCCAGGTGGTCGAGCACCTCGTACTCGTGCCGCGCCTTGCGGTTGTTGGCGATCAGCTTCTCGTTGGGGTCGTCCGTCTTGGACTTCGTGTTTTTGTTCTTCCCGGCCGTGGCTGGGGCCCTCCCTAATTAAAGCGGGCCGTGGGGAGGTCCCACGGCCCGGGGGGTGCTTTTTCCAACACTAGCAGCTCTAGTAGGTGCCATTTGCCAGAGGCGGCGCGCTCCGGTAATCGCTGATTGGCTGGTTGGAGTTATTGTGGTTGATCGGGTCGACAACCTTTCGGTTGTTTGGAGCCATCAGTTGCTGGTAAACAATGGGGTCCACAGACGGGTCGATTCCTTGCCCGTGACCATCTGCGAATATAACGTTGAAGGTACCACTCGGGTGGCCACTGGAAGGCCGCGCATAGGCCGGAGAATTGGGCGGAAAGTCGATGTCGACTTCTTCGCCTATCGGAGCTTGCCGGTTAATATTCGAACCATTTAGGTCACCCGTGGAGCGGGATATCAAATCGCTCAGCGGTAAATTCCCGTCGGCCGCCGTTATCCAGACGATGCCGAATACTGCTTCACCCATATCGGCGACGCGCCCATCGCTATCGGTCGCGCCCTGTGCAACTCCCGCCCAACAGTAGGTCGGGTTCTTCTGGACGTTCTCCGAGATCATGATCGTGGTTGAAGCTCCGTCAACGATGTCCGTGAGTCGTGTCTTTTCGCTTCCAAGCACGAGGTTATGGAACAAACCGTTGGCTTTCGTGTCGCCCCTTCCAGTTCCGGCTTGGAAGTTGCCCGAGTTGTCAAAATCCCACGCCCCAGTGTTGACCGCATAACTCAGCCCGGCGTTCTGTTGAATGGAAATCAGTTCCGCATCGGCAGGACACATATACACATCTACCCTAGGGATTGGGAACGGGTTGTTAATTTCGGTCATGGCGTCCCACAAGTCCTGTCGCTCGATTCGCGGAGTAATCACTGCCGCCCAGCTAAACCGAGACCCCAATTTGCGGTCTCTGACATCATCTGGTGACGGGGTGTTGCCCGCAGGCAGGCCATCCTTTAGCGAGGAGTTGGATAGTTGACCGGAGTTAATCCATGCGTACTGCTTGGCGGTTCGCTGCACAGGCTGCAGGTAGCCGGGATACTTCTGTTTGTCGGTCTCGTAACCCGCGACAGCCGTGCCCAACTGGCGGATGTTGTTCAAGCACTGGGAAGTGCGGGCCGAAGCGCGGGCCATCTGCACGGCAGGCAGCAGCAGGGCCACCAGCATGCCGATGATCGTGATCACGACCAGCAGCTCGACCAGGGTAAAGGCGTGACGGTTCGGGTTCTTCATGCCTCGAGACTCCAGGCAGGCCAGTAGTTGACCCAGTAGGTTGACCCAGTAGTGGACTGAGTAGGGAAGCCGTCCGCGCGTCCGGCGACGCCGGCTGCGGGGGGCAAGGTGTTCCTGGGGCGGCCGCTACGCTCATTGCTTGCGCGAACGGGCCCTGGATATCAGTATCGCCCAACCCTGCAGAAAAAGCCAGCAAGCCTCGCATCTTCCCGCCGCCGGGCGCGATCGCGTATTATCGGGGTTTCCCGAACTATTTCGCCGAACCGGACCTCGGCTATTCCCGTCGGCGCCGCGTCTGGCGTCCGCCGGGCCCCATTTCCCCCCGCCGCCAGGCCTGCCGCGATGCCCGAGCAACTCACCGCCCCCCGCTTTGCCGCCATGAAGGGGGGAGACCGCAAGATCTCTGTCCTGACGGCCTACGACTACACCATGGCCAAGCTGGTCGACAGCTGCGGGATCGAGGGGATCCTGGTGGGCGACAGCCTGTCGATGGTGGTCCAGGGGCACCAGAACACGCTGCCGGTCTCGATGGACGAGATGATCTACCACGCTGGCATGGTCGGCAGGGCGGTGGAAAACGCGTTGGTGATTGTCGACCTGCCGTTCCCCAGCTACCACCTCGGCCGCCACAAGGCGATCGAGAACGCCGGCCGGATCCTCAAGCAGACCCGCTGCCAGGCGGTCAAGCTCGAGGGGGGCGTCGAGCAGGCCGACACCATCGCGGCCCTGGTGCAGGCCGGCATCCCGGTGATGGCCCACGTCGGCCTGCGGCCGCAGAGCGTGCACCAATTGGGCGGCTACCGGGTCCAGCGCGACCGCCAGCAGCTGCTGGCCGACGCCCAGGCGGCCGAGCACGCGGGGGCCTTCGCGATGGTGCTGGAGTGCGTCCCCACGGCGATTGCCACGGAAATCACCCAGAAGGTGTCGATCCCGACCATCGGCATCGGCGCCGGCCCAGAGTGCGACGGCCAGGTGCTGGTCATCAACGACGTCGTCGGGCTGACCAGCGGCTACGTGCCTAAATTCGTCAAGGCGTACGCCGACCTCGGCAAGACCATCACCGAGGCCGTCACGGCCTACCGCGATGAGGTGCGATCTGGGGCATTCCCGACCAAGGAGCAGTCGTACGAGTAACGGCGCGGCGCTGGTGTGCGGTCCCACCTCTTGCGAGGTGGGCTGCCCTGGTGCAGAGCCGCAAGCAAGAACCGAGCCGCAAATGATGGTAGCCCACCCCGCCAGGGGTGGGACAACCCCTAGCGCGGGTCCCGCCAGCCAATCTCCTCGCGCCAGAACCAGCCGCTATGCTTCGGTAAGTAAGCGTTCACCAAGTGCTCGAAGTGCCGCCGCGACTCGACCTGCTGTCGGCTCGCACCGCGTGCGAACCACTTGTGGCCAACACAGTCGTGCTCGCGAGAAAGGTGAAGTGAGATCAGGTTCTTGATCCGGCCGCCGACCTGCTTCATCGGCGCCTGGAAGTCCCGCCAACTCGCTAGCAGGTGAACGTGCGACGCTTCACTCGCCGCGGCGTGGGCGCGGTAGCCTTCTTCTTGGCAGATGGCCTGGAACCGTTCGATGATCGCTCGCTGCAGCTCGGAGTCGAACGAGACCTCGGGCTGCGTGAGCAGACCACGTTGAATGGTCGCGAGCTTCTTGTTGGTCGGGTGGATCCCGCGATTGCGCTCGACGTATCCCTGCGGCCGGTCGGGGAGCCAGCTGCCGTACGCGTGGTAGGTGAATAGCGCTACCGGCATTGGAAGAGCCCCTGCGGTGAAAGTGTGCGCATGTACACATTAAGCAGCGGCGTCGCCATTGCAAGTAGATTGTCCCACCCCTGGCGGGGTGGGCTGCCCCAGGGCAAAGCCGCAAGCCTTGGTAGCCCACCCCGCCAGGGGTGGGACCGACCCCGCCGAGCATTGTGAAACTGGGGCAAAAACCCTAAAATACAGGGCTTACTACCCACTCCCGCGAGGATGCTAGCGCGTGGCCAACGACGACGAAGGAAACCCCGGCGATCCCCAGAATCCAGCTCCGCGGGAGCCTGGGTTTGACCCGGCGGAGCAGGCGATCGCCCAACGGCTGATCGACCTGCCGATCGAGGACGAGCTGAAGGACAGCTACCTGACGTACGCCATGAGCGTGATCGTCAGCCGCGCGCTGCCCGACGTCCGCGACGGCCTGAAGCCGTCGCAGCGCCGCATCCTGGTCGCGATGAACGACCTCAACCTCGGCCCCGGCTCGGCGCGGGTCAAGTGCGCCAAGATCTCTGGCGACACCAGCGGTAACTACCACCCGCACGGCGAGAGCGTCATCTACCCGACCCTCGTGCGCATGGCCCAGGAATGGAACATGCGCAACGTGCTCATCGACAAGCAGGGGAACTTCGGCAGCATCGCCGGCCTGCCGCCGGCCGCCATGCGGTACACCGAAGCCCGCATGTCGCCGATGGCGTCGATGATGCTCGAGGACCTAAAGCTCGACACGGTCGACTTCATCCCGACCTACGACGAACGCCACCTCGAGCCGACGGTCCTGCCGTCGAAGTTCCCCAACCTGCTGGTGAACGGCTCGGGCGGCATCGCGGTCGGCATGGCGACCAGCATCCCGCCGCACAACCTGGGCGAGGTCTGCCGCGGCGTGATCGCGCTGATCGACGACCCGGAGATCACCATCCCGGAGCTGATGGAGCACATCCCCGGCCCCGACTTCCCGACCGGCGGCATCATCTGCGGCCGCTCGGGCATCCTCCGCGGCTACCAGACCGGCCGCAGCACGATGACCGTGCGCGCCCGCACCAGCATCGACGAGTCGGGCAAGCGGACCCGCATCCTGATCCACGAGATCCCGTACCTGCAGGCCCGCGACCGGGTCGAGGAGCGGATCGCGGCGCTGGCCAACGAGGGCAAGATCGCCGGCATCGCCGACGTCCGCAACGAGTCGGACCTCAAGGAGCCGGTCCGCCTGATCATCGACCTGAAGCGCGACGCCGATCCCGACATCGTGCTCAACCAGCTCTACAAGTTCTCGCCGCTGCAGGACACGTTCAGCCTGATCTTCCTGTCGCTGGTTGACGGCAAGCCGCGGGTGCTGAACTTGAGGGAGATGCTGCAGGAGTTCGTGCGGCATCGGGTGACCGTCATCCGCCGCCGGACACAATTCCTGCTCGCCAAGGCCCGCCGCCGCAAGCACACGGTGCAGGGCCTGCTGCTGGCGCACGCCAACATCGACGAGGTGATCCGCGTTATCCGCGCCAGCAAGACGCAGCCCGAGGCAAAGACCGCCCTGATGGCGATCAAGACGCCCGGCGCCATGCTGCAGCGGGCGCTCGGCGACGAGGGCTTCGCCCAGTTCCAGGAGGAGCGCGGCTTCGCCGAGGAGTACTCGCTGACGCCGGTCCAGGCCGACGCGATCCTCAAGATGACCCTCGGCCAGCTGGTGAACCTGGAGCAGGAGAAGCTGACCGACGAGCACACGCAGCTGCTCATCGAGATCGCCGGCTACCTCGAGATCCTCGGCGACGAGGCGCGGATCTACGCCATCATCCGCGAGGACATGGAGGCGATCGCCAGCAGCAAGCACGCCGACGCCCGCCGCACCGAGATCAGCCACGCCGAGGTCGGCGACGTCGACATCGAGGACCTGATCGAGGAAGAGACCATGGTGGTCTCGATCAGCACGAACGGCTATATCAAGCGGACCCCGGCCAGCACCTACCGCGCCCAGCGGCGGGGCGGCAAGGGCATCCGCGGCGCGTCGGTCGCCGACGACGACCCGATCGAGCACCTGTTTGTCACCAGCACGCACGACTACCTGCTGTTCTTCACCAACCTCGGCAAGGTGTACTGGCAGAAGGTCTACCAGCTGCCCGAGCTGGCCCGCGACTCCAAGGGCCGCGCGGTGGTGAACCTGCTGAACTTCTCCGAGGGCGAGCGGATCGCCGACTGCCGCGCCATCCGCGACTTCGACCTGCCCGACCACTCGCTCTTCATGGCCACCCGCAAGGGCCTGGTGAAGAAGACCGAGCTGAAGGCCTACAGCCGCCCGATGAAGACCGGCATCATCGCCATCAAGCTCAAGGAGGGCGACGAGCTGGTGGACGTCGTCGTGACCAAGCCGGGCGACGAGGTGCTGCTGGCCACCGCCAGCGGCATGGCGATCCGCTTCAACGAGTCCGACGCCCGCTCCATGGGCCGCAACTCCAGCGGCGTGAAGGGCGTGAGGCTTGGCAAGAACGACTCGCTGGTTGGCATGGTCGTGGCCGACCCCGACGCCACGCTGCTGACCGCCACCGAGCACGGCTACGGCAAGCGGACGCCGTTCGGCCCCAACGCCGCTGAAGCCGGCGACGGACCCAGCGAAGGGGCCGACGAGGACGAGGCCTCGTCCTCGGCCAAGTACCGCACCCAGGGCCGCGGCGGCAAGGGCGTCCGCGACATTAAGACCACCGACCGCAACGGCCAGGTGATCGGCATCACCCGCGTCATGGACGACGATGAATTGCTCATGATGACCGCCCGCGGCAAGATCCAGCGGATCAAGGCCTCGGACATCGGCGTCATCGGCCGCAACACGCAGGGCGTGCGGATCATGGGCCTGGACGACGGCGATTCGCTCACGGCGATTGTCCGCGTGCCGGCCGAAGAAACGGACGACGACGCAGCTGCCGACGCGGCCGGTGAGGCATCGGGCGGGGACGCCGCCGGCAACGACGCGGGCGGGGTAGAGGGCGCCGAATAGGCCGTCGGCCAAGCGAACCGGAGGCGCCCGATTGGCTGTGCCCGCATTCCGAATCCGTCCCGAAGAAGCCAACGACCCGCCGGCGATCGACGCCGTCTTGCGGGGGGCGTTCCCCAGCCAGTGGGAAGCCCGGCTGGTCGAATCGCTCCGCGCCAACAACGAGCTGTCGGTGTCGCTGGTCGCCTTTTGCCGCGATCACTTGACCGGGCACATCGCCTTCAGTCCGCTGACGCTCGATGGCGAACCGACCTCGGGCGTCGGGCTCGCGCCGCTGGCGGTGCAACCGAGTTGGCAGGGGCGGGGGATCGGCGCCGCGCTGATCACGGTCGGCTTAGAAGCGTGCCTGGAGCAGGGTTTCGATTTCGCTATCGTGCTCGGCGAGCCCGGGTACTACCGCCGGTTCGGCTTCGAGCCGGCCACCCGCTGGGGCCTCGACAGCGTCTACCAGGCGGGCGACGCGTTCATGGCGAAGTCGCTACGGCCGGGCGGCCTCGAGGGCTTGGGCGGGCTGGTCCGCTACGCGAGCGCGTTCGAGTCGCTCTGAAACCCACTTCACGAATCTGTGGCACGGGTTAAACCGTCGCGACACCGCTGAGTGTGTCGGCGAAGACGGCCAGCGGGCCGCCATTGGCGTCGACCTCGAAGTCACAGCCGAGCAGGAAGCAGCGGGCTCCAATCCGCTTGCAGTGCCTCACCCGCACCCTCAGCGTGCGGCCTTCGTGCAGGGTGACCACGCCCTGCTCGAGCGGCAGCGCGTGGCACGGCGAGTACACCGCGACCCCCGTCTGCGAGATGTCGCGGCAGGACACGCCCAGCAGACTCCCGGGGCGGCTGTCGAGCGTCAGCTGCGATCGGCAGGGGAACTCCTTGCGGGGCCGGCGGCGGAGGTCGTGCCCCCCCGAGGCGCCGGGCCGCGTCGCCGCGGAGCTGATCGCCCCCATGTCGACGGTCGCGACAACGGATTGCCATGGGTCGTTGGTCATGCTCCCCCCATCAGCGTTGACCAGCAGTCGACCATCTCGGCGTCAAACTGCTTGCCGGCGTTCGCCTGCAGGTGCTTGAGCGCCGTCTCGGTGGTGCAGGGACGGCGGTACGGGCGGCGTCCGGTGAGCGCGTCGAACACGTCGACCACCGCCAGCAGCCGGGACCAGGGGTGGAGCTCCGCGCCGACGAGCCCAACTGGGTAGCCGCCGCCGTCGATGCGTTCGTGGTGCTGGTAGATCATCAGCAGCTGGCGCAGGGTCAGCGTGCCGCTGTTGGCGAGGTCCTCGAAGCCGCGCTGCGGGTGCTGGCGGATCGTAGCCCACTCCTGGTCGGTAAGGCGGCCCTTCTTGCGGAGGACGCCGACCGGGATGTGCCGCTTGCCGGAGTCGTGCAGCAGGGCGCCGATCGCCAGCTCCTCGAGGTCGGCGCTGTCGTGGATCCCGAGCGCCGTGGCGAGGGTCAACGCGTAGCAGCAGACGTTCGTGATGTGCGAGAAGGTGTAGTGGTCGTGGCGGGCGATCGCGTAGACCTCGGCCGGCGCCAGGTCGCCGCTCTGCATCAGCTGGTTGAACGCCCGGCCCATCTGACGCGACACGCCGACGAACCGCGTCGGGTTGATGAGCCCGGCCGCGACCTCGACCTCACCGGCGGCCGCGGTCTGCAGCATGACAAACCGGTCGGACTCGGGGATCGACTCGTCGCCCGCGAGCTCGTCCAGCCGCTCCAGCAGCTCAGACGACAGCCGCTGGAAGTCGTCGCTGCGGACGAGCACCGGCCCGTCCAGCGACGCGACCAGCGTCTCGATGCGTTGCCCTTCGACCTGCACGCCGGCTCCGCGGAGCAGCACCGGCTGCCCCCCTTTGGGGCCGGGGATGAACAGGTCGAGGTCCCATCGGCCCAGCCGCGCCAGCACCACCGATTCGATCGGCTCGAACCCGGGAATGGGCTGCGGCAGCGCGCTCCGGAGTCGGCTGGAGGGTGCGGAGGAGGTGGACATGCAAACGCAAACCAAGGTCAGGCTGCCTCTCTAGCAGCCGAGAGGTGACCTGCAAGTTTAGGTCACAACGGGCGGACACCCGCGGTGCTGCACCACTACCTTTCGTCAAAATCTACTCGGACTGTGACAATTGAACCCTGCAACCCAGTCAGCCTTCGGGAAATACCCCCCGGCCTACCGCTGGGCGGACAGCAACTGCCAGCAGACCCAGCCCAGCAGGCCCCCACGGGCGGTCCAGGCCGAGGTGCGGAGCCAGTTGGACGCCACCAGCAGATGGTGGGTTGCGGCTTCGTAGCCGCCGACCAGACGCCCGTGTGCGGGCGCCTGGAGCACGAAGGTCGACAGCCAGACGACGGCGAGCAGGCCCATCCCTGCCAGCGGGACCCACCGCGGCACGCCGTCGGGACGCCAGGCGAGCATCGCGGCGGCGGTCGCCAGCTCAACGAGCATCGGCGGGATCACCACGTAGCCGGTCAGCCGGCAGTGGGCCTGCTCATACTCGGCGAACTGCGGCTCACCCACCGCGCCCAGCAGCGGGTAGTGCACAAGCTGCACGAACCAGATCAGCCCGACCATGATCAGCGTCGCGGCGAGCTGCAGCACAAACAACAAGACTGGCATTGAGGCAACACGCGGGGTGAAGGAGCAACCAACCGTTTCTAGGCGCCCCGCCGCCCGATGACCAACGCCCCTTGGGCGGTTGTCGGCGCCGGCGTATCCGACAAGATCCTCACCGCTGGAACTGCTTGCGGTAGGCCCTGGGGGTCATGCCCGTCGAGTTGCGGAACGTGCGGTTGAAGCTGCTGATCGACTCGAAGCCCGCTCCGTAGGCGATGTCGATGATCGGCTGGTCGGTGGTGATCAACCTCCGCTGCACCTCGGCCACGCGGTGGCGGGCGATCTGCGTGTTGAGCGTCACGCCGAAGGTCTTACGGAAGGTAGTCGCCGCGTAGTCCGGGTGCAGGTCGACGCTCGACGCCACATCGGCGACGCGGATCGGCTTGGCGAAGTTGCGGGCGATAAAGCACGCCATCCGCTCGGCCTTCTCGAGAGTCGACCCCAGGGGCTTGGATCGCGTGTCCTCTGCGGCCGTGCTCTGCTTCGGAGTGGCGCGTTGCATCGACTGGCTCAGCCGCATCATGCGGGCCTGGATCTCGAGCAGCACGATCTCCCGCACCTCCTCGCTGGCGCCAATCAGGTCGTCGTGCCACCGCTGCAGCAGCATCGCGTCGATGGCGCCCTGCCGCGGGTCGTCGCAGGTCAGGGCGTCCCCCACCAGCAGCTGCGTGTGGAACGACTCGGGCAACCCCCACTGCAAGAACTGATCGAACGGGATGGTCACCACGAAGTAGGACGTCACCCCAGAGAAAGAAACAATCTGGTGTGGGAGCGCCGCCCAGAACAGCGTCAGCTGGCGAGCGCCAATCCGGATATGGTCCCCGCCCAGGATGTAGACCAGCGACCCCTCGTTGAGGAAGTTGATCTCGACCTCTTCGTGCCGATCGGGCCGCGGCATGCGGTGCGGCTCCCAAAGTTCGCACCGGAACCCGTAGGGCGTGAAGTCCTTGCGATGAGAATTGAAGTGCTGCACGACCTCAGAATATGGCAAGTCCAGGAATATATCCAGGGAGAATGCCCATTAACCGAACCGTACGATGACACTTAGCGCCCCTCACGAAGGCCTAGCCAGCCGGCGTAGGGACGAGTCGCACCAGCCCTTCCCATGCTCTTGGTCGCAGGGGTGGTTTTGGCGCCGGTCTTATCAGCACACGCTTGGAGCCCCTCATCGATGCCCTCCAACGAAGCCTGCGCTCTCGCTCACGAACAGATCTTCACGGGCAGCTGCCCCTGGTGCGACGAGGAGGTCAGCATGTTTGACAACCTGCCGCAGATCGCGGTCGCGCGCACACGCAAGTGCCAGTGGAACGTCACGGCGATCGAGCGGGCACTCGACAGCGGCGACGAGTCCGCCTGCGCGGCGACAGTCTCGAATCTAGTGGGCGCCGACGGGCCCGAACTCGAAATGGTTCTGCCGCTGCTTCAGAAGGCGCTGCAGGCCCCTTCGCCCGTGGTTCGGACGCACGCCGTGCGAGCCGCGGTCAAGATGGGAGAAACGCTTTCGGCAGAGGACGCCCGGTCCCTGATGCGGGGAATCTTCGAATCCCCCGCAGGGCTGTCGGTGAAGTCTCTGCTGGTCGCCAGTCGGCTGCTTTGCAACGACCTCGACTTCGGTGACTGCGTCGATCCGGACGGCGGGGACCGCGAGTGGATGGTTCGCGACCCCTTCTAGCGGCTAAGCATCCACGTGACGCGCCGGCTAGATGGTCGTCGACGAATAGCCGCCGTCGACCACAATGTTCTGGCCGGTCACGAACGAAGACGCCCGCTGCGCCGCGAGCCAGACAACCGCGCCGCCCAGCTCTTCGGCCGTGCCGAAGCGGGCCATCGGCGTGTGGCCGATGATTTGGCCGCCGCGCTCGGTGTAGCTGCCGTCCTCGTTGAACAACAGCGCGCGGTTCTGATCGGCCGGGAAGAAGCCGGGGCTGATCGCGTTAACGCGGACGCCGGTCGTGGCCCACTCGCGGGCGAGGAACTGCGTGAGGTTGATCACCGCCGCCTTGGCCGCCGAGTAGGCGACCACCCGCGACAGCGGGATCATGCCGCTCATCGACGCGATGTTGATGATGCTCCCCTTGCCGGCCTTGACCATCGCGGCGCCGAACACCTGCGCGGGCAGCACCACGCCGCCGGTCAGGTTGAGGTCGAACACGCGGTTCCAGGCGTCGAGCGGCAGCTTGCAGAAATCGTCGCCCGGCTTGAGCGTGGCGTCGGGGTGGTTGCCGCCGGCGGCGTTGACCAGCACGGTCGGCTCGCCGAGCTCGGCGGCGATCGCGTCCCGCGCGGCCTGCAGGCTGCCGGCGTCGAGCGCGTCGGCGGCCTGGAAGATCGCCTTGCCGCCTTCCGACTTGATGCGGTCGACAGCCGCGGCGCCCCGTTCGGCGTTGCGGCCGACTACCGCCACCGCCGCGCCGGCGGCGGCCAGCGCGTCGGCCATCGCCCCGCCCAGGGCGCCCGTGCCGCCGATCACCACCGCAACGTCATCGCTCAGGTCAAACAGATCAGCAGCCACGTGCAACGCTCCAGGTATGAGTGTCAGGCAAGAATATCGGGTCGAAGAGTCCGCCGGCCAACCGAGGCGCAATCCAGCGGGCAGGCCACCATTTTGCTAGGCTGGAGGTCCGGGGTCGACCCCCGCGAGTGCATTCTCCCTGCCCCCGCCATCCGCCGCAAACCCAGGGCCGTCTGTTGCCAACGCTCGAGCTCCGCCACCTGAGCAAGACCTACCCCAACGGCGCCGCTGCTGTGCGTGACGTTTCGCTCCAGCTGCCGGCCGGCGTGCTCGCCGTGATGGTCGGGCCAAGCGGCTCCGGCAAAAGCACCCTGCTGCGGCTGATCGCCGGGCTCGAGCGGGCGACCTCTGGCGAGGTGCTGTTCGACGGAACCGCGCTGTCGGGCGTGCCGCCCCACCGCCGCGACCTGGCGATGCTGTTCCAGCAGCCCGCTCTCTACCCGTACCTGTCGGTCCGCGGCAACCTGGCCCACGGTGTGAAGCCGCTCCGGCTGGGCCGCGGCGAGGCCGACCACCGCGTGGCCGAGGCGGCCCGGCTGCTGGGTCTCGAGCCGCTGCTCGACCGCCGACCGCAGGAGCTCTCCGGCGGCGAGGCCCAACGGGTCGCGCTCGGTCGGGCGCTCGCGCGGCGGCCCCGTCTGCTGCTGCTCGACGAGCCGCTCGCGAGCCTCGACGCGGCGCTCCGTGGCGAGCTGCGGGGCGAGCTCCGCCGGCTGCACGCCGCGCTCGGCGGCACGATGCTGTGCGTCACCCACGACCAATCCGAGGCGCTCGCCCTCGCCGACCTGCTGGTGGTAATCAACGAGGGAACTCTGCAACAAGTCGGACCGCCGCAGGAGCTGTACGAGCGGCCCGCCAACCGCTTTGTCGCAGGCTTCCTCGGCCAGCCCGGCATGAACCTGTGGAGCGGACGCGCAAGTGACCATCGGTTCGAAGCCGACGGCGGAGCCATCACGGCTCAGATTGCCGGCGTTCCTAAGGGCGACATGGTTCTCGGCGTACGGGCCGAGCGGCTCCGGCTGAACGACGAACAGGTCCCTCCATTGGGCCGCGGGCGGGTCACGCACGTCGAGCCGCAGGGGCCCGACGCCGTCGTGCACCTCGACGCAGGCGGCGCCCGCTGCGCGGCCCGGTCAGCGGCGCCGTGCTGCTTCCAAGTGGGCGACGACGTGACGCTCGGCGCCGTGGCCGACGACCTGCACTGGTTCGCCGCCGACGCCGCGGGGCTCCGGCTGGCTTAGCGTTGGTTGGTTATCGACCAGCAGTCGATTGGTCGACATGCAAACGGCAGGTGACTCCGTTAAGCTATCGGCTGCTTGTCCCGTCCGACTCTCTTCTCCATCACGAGCTCCACTATGCGTCCGCACCGCTGTCTTCGGTTGTCGCTGATTCTGTTGGCGTTTTCCGCCAAGCCGCTGCTGGCGCAGGAAGTCCGGATCGGCTCGCCCGATGGGCGCAACACGATCGTTCTCTCGGCCGGCGACAACCGCGGGCCGGTTCAGATCTCTGTGATTCGGGACGAGGCCGAGCTCATCGCGCCGTCGCCCTGCGGTCCCAGGCTCGTCGGCAGCGGCGTATTGGGGAAGCGAGTGGAACGGTTCGAGTCTAAGACCTGGCGGATCGATAGCGACTTCACGCTGCCGTGGGGCAAGACCAACATGGTCCGCAACCGCGCCGCGGCGGCGCTGGTCGACCTGTCCTGGCCCGGCACCCCTGACTGGCAGATCGAGCTGTACGCGTCGGACGAGGGGGTCGCGTGGCGGCACCACCTGAAGTCGCCCGCCAAGATTGCCGACGAGGGGTCGGGCTTCCGCGTGAACGGCGGCCCGCTGGCGTTGTACGGCGAGCTCGCCAGCTCTACGACCTCGCACGAGATGCTCTACCGCTACGCACCGCTGGCCGAGATCCCGGACGGCGTGCTGCTCGAAATGCCGCTGCTGCTGACCTGGCCCGACGGGCCGGCCGCCGCGATCACCGAGGCCCGCGTCCGCGGCTTCCCTGGCATGTGCCTGCAAGGGACCGGCACGCCCGGCACGCTACGCTGCCGCCTGTCGCCGCTGCCCGACCAGCCAGGCGTGTGCGCCGTGGGCGACGCGCTCATCAGCCCGTGGCGGGTAGTGATGGTGGCCGACAGGGCAGGGGAACTGCTGGAGAGCAACCTGCTCACCTGCCTGAACGACCCGCCGGAGGGGAGCTTCGCGTGGGTCAAACCGGGCAAGACCACCATGCACTGGTGGAACGGCGAGTTTGAGCAGGACTTCAAGCTCCCGCCCGACAGCACCGAGTCGCTCGATCGGCACCGCCGGTACATCGACTTCTGCGCCGCCAACAACATCGCCTACCACATGGTCTCGGGCGACGGCCGCTCGTGGTACCGGCAGTCGTCGACCAACTACGGCAAGCCCAGCCCCGACGCCGACGTCACCGCGGCGCGGCCGGAGATCCGTCTGCCGGAGATCCTGGCCTACGCCAAAGAGAAGGGGGTCGGCATCCGGCTGTGGGTCCACTGGCGCCCGCTCAGCGAACAACTCGAAGAGGCGTTCGCGCTCTACGAGTCGTGGGGGGTCCGCGGGCTGATGGTCGACTTCCTCGACCGCGACGACCAAGCGATGAACGAGTTCACCGAGCGGATGCTCAGCTCCGCCGCCCGGCACAAGCTGCACATCCAGGTGCACGGCTCACCCAAGCCGAGCGGCGAGGAGCGGACCTTCCCCAACCTACTGAACCGCGAGGGGGTGCTCAACCTCGAGCACCTCAAATGGAGCGACCACTGCACCCCCGACCACGACGTGAATGTCGCCTACGCCCGAGCGCTCGCCGGCCTGGTCGACTACCACCTCGGCGGGTTCCACGCCGTGCCGCCGGGTGAGTTCGAGCCGCACAGCCTTGAGCCGGACGTGCTCGGCAGCCGCTGCCATCAGCTGGCCCTGTACGTGCTGTACGAGAACCCGATGCCGATGGTCGCCGACACGCCCGAGCGCTACGCGGGTGAGGCCGGTTTCGACTTCCTCACCGCCTGCCCCACGACCTGGGACGAGACCCGCTTTGTCGCCGGCGAGCCGGGCGAGTACCTCGTGCTGGCCCGCCGCCGCGGCGATGCCTGGTACCTGGGCGGGATCACCAACCACCAGGGCCGCGCGGTCCCGCTGCCGCTCGACTTCCTGCCCGCCAGGGGCGCCGAAGCGCGGCTCTGGCTCGACGCATCGCTCGACGGCGGCCGGCCCAACACGCTCAAAGAGCAGCGGGTGAGGCTCGGCCCGACCAATGTCCCCACCATCCAGTTCGCGCCGGGCGGCGGGTTTGTGGGCGTGCTGCGGCCCAACCCGGACGACCGCTGACCACCGCATTGGCCCCGGCTCGCGGCCAGCCTACAATGGCCGGGCCGCTATTTGGCGGCGCGGAACACCGATTACCGGAGCAAGCACAATGGCGTGGCTGTTTGAGCGTACTGTCGAGTTGGCGGCCTGGACCGCGATGTTTGTGGCCTGGATCTCGGCCGCCTGCATGCTGTACTGGGCCTACCTCTGGGTCGCGACGCTCAACTCCGAGCCGGACCACCAGCTGCTGGTGAACGTCAGCCAGTGGGCCGCGGCGTTCGTCGGGTTCTCGGTGGCGCTGGGTGCCCTGGCGTGCATCGACCGCTTCCTGTTCGACGCCGACGAGAAGTAGCGGAGTATTGCCGAGCGGCGCCGCTTTCGACCTCCGTCGCGCCGGCGCAATGGGCTAGACTTGCGGGACGGTCCTCACGCCCGTGACCCATCGCAAGCCTCGCCTGGAAACCGCCTGAATGCCTCCGCTGACCGAACATGACGTCGAAGCCTTCATGGGCCGCTTCAAGCTGCTGCTGATCGTGGGCGGCTTGCTGCTGGGCGCACTGATCTTGGGCGGCCTGCTGTACATGGACGCGCGGCTTGAAACGGTCCGCGATGCGCTGCACTTCCGCAACCCTGAGAACGCCGCCCGCGAGTCGATCACGGTCGAGGCGCCGCAGTCCGCCATCAACGCGGTCGACGGGCAGACGGTGTACGTGCCGGCCTACTCGCATATCTACCACCAGGACGGCCGCTCCTACCTGCTGACGGTCACGCTGAGCGTCCGCAACACAGACCCCGAGCACGAGATCGTCGTGACCTCGGTCCACTACTACAACACCGAGGGGAAGCTCGTGAAGGACCACCTCGATCAGCCCCGCCGGCTGGCGCCGCTCGCCACCGCCGAGTTCCTCGTCGAGCGCGACGACACGTCCGGCGGCAGCGGCGCCAATTTCCTGGTGGAGTGGGTCGCCGAGCAGCCGGTTACTGAGCCAATCGTCGAGACCGTGATGATCGACACCCTCGGTCAGCAGGGGATCTCGTTCGCCCGGGTTGGCAAGCCGATCAAGAAGGTCACACCGGCCGAGGGTGAGTAGCCGGCCCGGATGACCTGGGGGAGGGTGATACGGCCGGTTCCCGCCGGCAGCCAGATAGAGATGGAAACCCAGCCAAAAAATGCCCCCTGACCGCGGGGCGGGCAGGGGGCGTGTGAACTCCGTTCTTGGTTGCCGAGCGGCTGCTACTTCTTCACGTCGAAGCGGTCGAGGTTCATCACCTTGTCCCACGCGGCGACAAAGTCGGTGACGAACTTCTCCTTGGCGTCCTCGGCGGCGTACGCCTCGGCCAGACCGCGGAGCTGCGAGTTGGACCCGAACAACAGGTCGACCCGCGTGCCGGTCCACTTCACGTCGCCGCTCTGGTAGTCGCGGCCCTCGTAAACGCCCTCGGTGTCCGACTCCTTCCAGGTCGTGCCCATGTCGAGCAGGTTCACGAAGAAGTCGTTGGTCAGCGTGCCCGGCTTGTCGGTCAGGACGCCGTGCCGCGACTGCTCGTAGTTGGCGTCGAGCGCCCGCAGGCCGCCGATCAGCACCGTCATTTCCGGCGCGGTGAGGGTCAGCAGCTGGGCGCGGTCGACCAGCCGCTCTTCGGGGCGGCCGCGGTAGTCGTCCGACAGATAGTTTCGGAAGCCGTCGGCCTCCGGCTTCAGCAAGTCGAACGACTCGGCGTCGGTCATCTCGTCGGTGGCGTCGGTGCGTCCCGGGGTGAACGGGACCTCGACGTCGTGCCCGGCGTCGCGGGCCGCCTTCTCGACCGCGGCGCAGCCGCCCAGCACGATCAGGTCCGCCAGCGAGACCTGCTTGCCGCCGGTCTGCGCGTCGTTGAAGTCCTGCTGCACCTGCTCGAGCTTGTCAAGCACCCTGGCGAGCTGCTCCGGCTGGTTGGCCTCCCAATCCTTCTGCGGGGCCAGGCGGACGCGGGCGCCGTTGGCGCCGCCCCGCATGTCGGAGCCGCGGAACGTCGAGGCCGAGGCCCACGCGGTCGAGACCAGCTCCGGCACACTCAGGCCGGTCGCCAGGATCTGGTCCTTCAGACCGGCGACATCGTCGTCACCGATCGGTTCGTAGTCGGCGTCCGGGATCGGGTCCTGCCAGAGCTGTGCCTCGGGGACCTCGGGTCCCAGCAGCCGCGAGACCGGGCCCATGTCGCGGTGGGTCAGCTTGTACCACGCCTTGGCGAAGGCCTTCTCGAACTCCTCGGGGTGCTCGTGGAACCGCTTGGAGATCTTGCGGAAGCCGGGGTCCTCCTTCAGGGCGAGGTCGGTGGTGAACATGATCGGTGCGTGCGACTTCGAAGCGACGTGCGCGTCGGGCACCGTGCCCTCACCGGCGTTCTTCTTGGGGGTCCACTGCTGGGCTCCGCCCGGGCTCTTGGTCAGCACCCACTCGTAGCCGAACAGGTGGTCGAAGTAGTCGTGGGACCACTGCGCCGGGGTGGTGGTCCAGGCGCCTTCCAGGCCGCTGGTGATGGTGTCCTCGGCCTTGCCCTTGCCGAACTTGTTCTTCCAGCCGAAGCCCTGCTCCTCGAGCGGGGCCGCCTCGGGCTCGGCTCCAACGTACTCCTTCGGGCTGGCGGCGCCGTGGGCCTTGCCGAAGCTGTGGCCGCCGGCGATCAGCGCGATGGTCTCCTCGTCGGACATCGCCATGTTGCCGAAGGTCTGGCGGATGGCGTGGGCCGCGGCCTGCGGATCAGGCTTCCCCTTGGGGCCCTCTGGGTTGACGTAGATCAGCCCCATCGTGGTGGCGCCGAGCGGGTTGGGCAGGTCCTCGCCCACGGTGTAGCGGTCGCCGCTCATCCACTCCTTCTCGGGTCCCCAGAAGACGTCCTGCTGCGGCTCCCAGACGTCCTCGCGGCCGCCGGCGAAGCCGAAGGTCTCGAAGCCCATCGACTCGAGCGAGACGTTGCCCGCCAGCACCATCAGGTCGGCCCACGAGATCTTCTGGCCGTACTTCTGCTTGATTGGCCACAGCAACCGCCGGGCCTTGTCGAGGTTCGCGTTGTCGGGCCAGCTGTTGAGCGGCGCAAACCGCTGCGTGCCGTCGCCCGAGCCGCCGCGGCCGTCGCCCATGCGGTACGTGCCCGCGCTGTGCCACGCCATGCGGATGAAGAACGGGCCGTAGTGGCCGTAATCGGCGGGCCACCAGTCCTGCGATTCGGTCATCAGCTCGCGGAGGTCGTTCTTGACCGCCGCGAGGTCGAGTTTGTTGAACTCTTCGGCGTAGTCGAAGTCCTTGCCGAGCGGGCTGCTGAGCTCAGAATTCTGGTGCAGCACGCGGAGGTCGAGCTGGTTGGGCCACCACGCCTGATTGTTCATCGTCAGGACGGTGGTCGACTTGTAGCCGTCGGAGTGCATGTCGCCGTGGGAGTCGGCGCCCGGTCCCTGGGCCGGATTGTCGGCAGCGTTCTTGAGGGCCGTGAAGTACTGCACTGCGCCGGTGATGGGGCACTTGGCAGCGGCCTTAGCGGGCGGGGCGCCTTCCTCGGCGCGGGCCTGCACGGCGCCCGACGCCACGAAGGCGGCCAGGAACAGCAACGAGCGAATAGTCATCGGTGAACTCCTTTCAAGAGAATTGCGACAAGCGATGGTCCGCCTGAGGGACGGGGCCGCCCGAGGGCCGGTCGCGGGCGGGCTCCCAGCACAACTATAGCGGTCGCTCGCGTAGCGGGTCCAATACACAGGCGACATGCGTGCAATGCGTTCGGCGCATGGCTGCGTGTCGCAGCAGTCGCCCGGCTGGTTGGTGATAGCGGGCTGCTTCCCGCAGGCGGCCTTGCGCGGTTGCGCCGTGTCTGCGGACGCCGGACGGCAGACGAATCACGACTCCCGGGGAGCCTTTCGCAGGCTAGGCCGCCGCCGGCGCCGCCGGCGGGTTTTCGGCGTCGCCGGGGCCCGCTTCTTGTAGCTCCTCGGGCGGCGGCTCGTAGCCCGCATCAATCAGCAGGTAGCCCGACCAAAAGAACGGGTGGTCGGCCGACGGCGGCTCGGCTCCGAGGTCGCGCAGCTTGAGCCGCGGCTCTTGGTACGGATCGAGCAACGCGGTGCGGGCGAGCGTCACGCTCCGCCGCCAGGCGTCGGTCGCGGGGGTGCGGGTCCAGTCGGTGACGAACTCTTGCACCAGCTGGCGGTGCACCGCGCCGCCGGTCTGCCAGCGGCTCATCAGCACCGTCTGAGCCCCCGACGCCATCAGGCCGCAGGCGGCGTGGAACACCTCTTGGCCGAGCGGGAGGGCGGCGACCTTGCCGCGGCGGCTGCGCCGGCCGCCGGCCGATTTCAGCCCGTTCTCCGCGGCGGTCCTAAGCCCGGCCAGCACGACGCGTTCCGGGCCCTCGTACGGCAGCCGCTCCCAGTCGGCGAGCGTCCCGCCAGTGGTGCGGTCGATCGGCAGCGGCGACCAGTCGTACGGCGGCTGCTCGGCGAGCACGCTGTCGGTCATCACGACCGCCGACTCGAACGCCGAGATCAGCGTCGCCGAGGGCACCGGCGAGGGGGTCGGCAGCTTGGTCGGCCCCGCCAGGACGCCGCTCAGCCCGTCCCAGGTCATCTGCTGCATCTCGCGGGTCTCGTCGTCGCCGGAGGCGTGGGGCGTGACGATCGCCGTGTGCTGCACCAGCCGCGGCGGGTCCTGCTTGGCGAGCGCCAGGCCCATGGTCGGGGCATAACGCGGCATGACGACGTCCGCGATCAGCTGCCGCTTGCTCGGCTCGCCGATGATCAGGGCCTCGAACGGCAGGTGCCAGAGCGGCCCGTCGGGGACGATGATCAGCCGCTTCGTCTGCGAGAGGTCGAGCCGCGACTCCTGCAGCAGTGCGTCGCCCAACGCGGTGGCGAGCTGCCGCCAGGCGTCGTCCTGCAGGTCCTCATCGGTGATGCCCTTGTTGTTGCTGTAGTTGCCGATGGCGTTGAGCAGCTCGGCGATCTTGCCGCGGACCACGCCGGCGTCGGGCAAACGCCAGTAGTGCTCGCCCCCGGAGACCAGCACGAACCCGTGCAGCGTGTCGCCCATCTGGTGGAACACCAAGAGCGCGTCGCCCGGCTGCATCCGCTTGCGGATGTCCTCGGCCGAGCGGCGGGGCGGGAAGCTCAGCTCGGTCGGCAGCCGGTGCAGGGCGAGCTCGGTGAGCATCGCTTCTTGGAGGGCGGTCGCCTTGCTCAGCTGCGTGAACAACCGCTGGTCGCGCCGCGCGTCGTCCGAGAACAGCGTCTTGGCGTCGGCCAGCTCGCTGCGGGCCGCGGCGGCCTGCTCGGACACCGGGCGGTAGCCCGGCGACCGGGCCGAGAAGACCTGGCGCTCGAGCCGCTGCGCCTTGTCGAGCTCGGCGTCGGGCGCCTCGAGCAGCGTCCGCAGCGTCAGCAGCCGGCCCCCGAGCGGCTGGTGGCTGAGGAACCGGCGGCGTTTGGCGAGGTCGGCCGCGTAGAGCGCCGGCAGGGTCTCCCGCCGCGCGAGCGACGCCGTGATCCAGCGGTCGAAGGCCGGCTCGTGGTTGGTCCGCAGCAGGCACATCGCGTCCATCGTGTCGTAGGCCCAGTGCAGCGGCGCCGGGTCGGTGAGCATCTGCTTGTAGACGTCCACCGCGACCCGCGGCGAGAGCTCGCCGGCGTCGAACCGCTCGTTGGCCAGGGCGAGCTGGAAGTTCGAGAGCGACAGCTCCGAGTACCGCTGCAGCGACTTCTCGAGCGACTGCTGCCCGGCCTTCTGCTTGCCCGCCTGCAGCGCCGCCATCGCCGCGACGTAGTCGGCGTAGGCGCCCAGCCGGCCGTTCGCGACGTCGCTGCGGCGGGGCAGGGCCGACGCGACCAACGCGGCCGCCTCGTCGGTGTGGCGGGCGGCGGCGTGCTGCTCGGCCAGGATCAGCCGCGCCTGCGCGGCGATGTGGTTGAAGCGTTCCCGCTGCGCCCAGTTGGCGATGTCCGGCAGCGTTGGCTCGACGCCCTCGGCCGCCAACGACTGGCGGTGCACGTGCTGCAGGCCGAGCGCGTCGGCGACCGTGTCCCAGTCCTCGTAGGCAAACGCGGCGAGGATCGCCTCGCTGGTGAGCCGCGGGACCTGCTTGTCCTCCTCGGTCCCCAGCGTGAGCATCGCCTGGGCCAGCAGCGCGGCGCCGGTCAGCTCGTGGTCGTAGCGGCCGCCGAGCAGCTCCGCCCGCACCAGGCACGGCCCGGCCTCGAGCGGCTTGTAGACGCCCATCAACGCCAGGCCGGTGACGAGGTCGGCCCAGGACGACGACCAGTGGTTCGGCGGCGCCAGATTCCCCCGCGAGAGCGTGTCCGCCAGGTCGCGTGACAGCGCGTCGTGCGGCCCCAGCGGGCCGAGCAGCGTGTTGCGGCGGCGGATCGCCAGCGCCGCGGTCCGCATCACCTCCGCGACGTCGATCTTCCAGAACTGCGGCATCTGCACCAACCCGCCCTGGCTGGCGGCCGCGTTGTTATTGAGGTTGCCGAATGCGAACAGCATCGTGTCGGGCAGCCGACCGTAGGTCACATTGCGGGTGGGGCGTCCCCACGGCGCCAGCCGGCGGCCGTTCGGGTCGGGCCGCGGGTCCTGGGTGAACCGCACCCGCAGCATCCAGTTGTGGTTGGCCAGGAACAGCTCGCAGGCGCGGTTGAACTCGAGCAGCGCCTGCTGGTTCAGGCCCATCTGGTAGAGGGCCTCGCCCCGCATGGCGTAGAAACAGATGGAGTCGACCCAGCGGCTGGTGACCGTCTTGATGCTGCCGCGTTGCTCGCGGAGCAGATCCCTAGCCGCGTCCTGGTAGTCGCCCTCGTAGATCGATTCGACCGCCAGGTAGTAGCTGGGCCCCGGGACGGCGCCGGTTTGGGCGTCGGCACGTCGCGGCGCGAGCAGGGCGGCCGCCAGCACCAACATGGCGATCAACGCCTGGGCGGGCGAGGTCCTCTTCATCGGATTCCCTAGGGAAAAGCGGCGGCGGACGGAGAGTCGGCGGCAGAATTCAATCTTAGCACTCTGCCGCATATAGGACGAATCGATGGCCGCGCCCGCCGGGCGACCCCCCCAGCCGCGCCAGCCCCACCCGGGCGGAGGTCCGCAGCGGCGCCCTGCCGCTGCACGAAACCCGCCTCGAGGTTTGCTCTGACCGTTGGCGGCAAATATACTGCAGAGACGGAACCGCAAGCCCCGCCAGGGCTTGCACTTACTCGAACGGATTCGCTCGCACCGCCCCCGTGCCTGTGTCGGCCCCCTGGCCGCCGCTCGCCCGCGGGCCCCACCTCTGCCGTTCGACACCGCTATGCCTCTTGTCTTGAACCATGTTGTGTCGCTGCGCGCCGCGTGGCTGATTGCGTTGGCCTGCCTGCTGACCTCGGCAAACGCCCGCGCCCAACAGGTCGATCCCAGCCAGGCGCCGCGGAACTTCGCCCCCGGCGTGCTGACAACCGTTCCGCCCGAGATCCTGCCGGGCGAGACCGCCAGCGTGCACCCGCTGGTCGAGCTACGCAGCAACCAAAAGCTGGCCTGGCAGCCCGAGTACCTGGCCACCAGCCAGACGCTGTACGAAAAGGCCGCCCACGCCCGCTTCACACGGGACATCTGGTGCCTGGAGTTCTCCTACAAGCCACTGCGGCTAATCTGGGTCGACGTGCCGCAGGCCAACGGCCGGCTCGAGAAGAAGCTGCTGTGGTACCTGGTTTACTCGGTCCGCAACACGGGCGAGGGCCTGGCGCCGGCCGCCGGCGAGGTCAACGAAGAGAAGGCCAAGCCGACCGAGATCGGCCCCGTAACCTTCGTCCCGCAGTTTGTCCTGCAGGGCCACGACCAGGAGAACGGCCGGCGGCAGTACCGGGCGTACCTCGACAAGTACGTGCCGTCGGCGATGGAAGCCATCCGCCGCCGCGAGGTCCGCGGCCGCAAGCTGCTCAGCCCCCCCCAGATGGCTGAAACCCCGCTGCCCCCCGCCCAAGACGGCGACGACGCCATGTGGGGCGTGGCAATCTGGGAGGACGTCGACCCCGACCTCGACTTCTTCAGCGTGTACGTCCAGGGCCTGACCAACGCCTACCGCTGGGAAGACCCGGACGGTGGTTTTCAGGCCGGCGACCCGCCCGGAACCGGCCGGAAGCTGGTTTCTAAGACGTTGCAGCTCAATTTTTTCCGCCCCGGTGACCGATTTCTCCAGCACGAGACCGAGGTCCGCCAGGGCCCGGCCCCCGGCAAGGCCCAGCTGTACGGCGACGGCGTGACCGAAGGGCTTGTCTACCGCTGGACCTACCGCTAAACTGCGGGGCTCACGGAGGCTGTGCGAGGGGTCCAGGCGGACCCTCGCCGGCCCGCTGCATCAACTATCATCGCACCCAACACACGCTGCCCCCGCCGGCGAACCAGCCGGCCGCGAGGGGCAATTTGATCGGGAAACCCCACGATGGCACACAAAAAAGGTCAGGGCTCTAGCCGCAACGGTCGCGACTCCAATGCCCAGCGCCGCGGCGTCAAGAAGTACGGTGGCGAGCGCGTCATCGCCGGCAACATCCTGGTCCGCCAGCTCGGCAACAAGTTCCATCCCGGCGCCGGCGTGGGCCAGGGCAAGGACTACACCCTGTTCGCGCTGATCGACGGCCAGGTCATGTTCGACCGCGAAGGCCGCCGCATCAACGTCATGGCGGAAGCCAACTAGAGCGGCGTCGCGAATTCGCGCCGCGGGAGGAGCAGTCATCGAACCTCTGCAAGGCTCTCCGAACGGGCCCCTTCGCGAGCCCCTGCACGGCGAAGTCCACGGCTCGATCATCAAGCTCCACACCGATCCTGGCCTGCCCGATGGCCAGCAGGTGGAGGTCACGGTTCGCCCCGCCGCCTCCGAGCAGACTCCGGCAACCGATGACGCCGCGGCTCGCAACCGATTGCTCTCTTACAAGGGCGTCCCCGACTGGTCGGAGAAGGACGATCAGATTCTGGCGGAGATCGCCGCCAGCCGCCGCTCGGCAACTTGGCGAGAGTCTCCCGAGTCAGGCGACGCCGAGTGAACTATCTGCTGGACACTAATGTCTGCTCGGCGTTTGTGAAGCGCCCGAGCAGCTTGTTCCACAAGTTTGTGCAGCACTCGGGCCGCCTCGCCACCACCACGATCGTCTTGGGCGAGCTTTCGGCGTGGGCCTATCGTCGGCCCCATCCCGAGACACTACTCGAGCCGATCAACAATGAACTTCTTAGCGAAGTCGCCTTGCTCGATTTCGATCGCCGGTGCGCGGACCGCTTCGGCCGGCTGCGAGCCGAGCTGCTTTCGCAAGGCCTTGGAGGCAATCCAGTTGACCTGATGATCGCCTCAGTCGCCCTCGAGCACGACCTGACGCTGGTTACTAACAACGTGCGGCACTTTGAACCGATCCGCGGGCTGCGGGTTGAAGACTGGCTGGCTTAACTGGTCGGGAAAACGATGGATACCATTGAGTTTCAGCGCTCGAAGGATGACTGCCGAGGCCTCAAGCAGTTGATTCTTCTCGGGCCGAGGCTCGAGGGGCTCGAGCTTTGAGCAGCGCCTCAGTCAAGCAGCAAGCCAGTCGACATTTCCAGACATCGACACATTCCTCACTAATACGCGGCGGCGTGTCATGACGGACGACTCCACGGCATCGCTTGAACCATTCCTTGCCCCCGACGATCACATCGACTGGAAGACGCCTAGCGTCTTGAAGCGCGCCGAGGAGCTTAGCCGCGGCCGCAAGGATGCCACTGAAGTTGCCGCCGCCTGCTTCCGCTTCGTCCGTGACGAGGTCCAGCACAGCGGCGACCACGCGCGGGACGAAGGCACCTGCCGGGCGTCCGACGTCCTGCGGCACGCCACGGGCTGGTGCTACGCCAAGAGCCACCTGCTGGCGGCGTTGCTGCGGGCCAACGGCGTCCCCTGCGGGCTCGGCTACCAGCGGCTGTCGGTCCACGACGACGGCGCCCCATACTGCCTGCACGGGCTCAACGCCATCTACCTCGACGGCGTGGGTTGGTATAGGGTGGATGCGCGGGGGAACAAACCCGGCGTCGAGGCCGAGTTCTGCCCCCCTGTCGAACAACTAGCCTATGCCGCGTCAGCAGCAGGCGAACAAGACCTGGCCGGCGTTCACGCGACGCCCCACCCGGCTGTCTTGCGGCTGCTCTCTACCTGTAACAGCTGCCAAGAGGTTCTCGACAACCTGCCAGACGTTCACCATTAGCTCTCCCGCTCTGCTCGTTCTCCCTTTCCTTGTAGTCACCTCATATGTTTGTCGACCGCGTCCAAATCGAAGTCCAAGCCGGCCGCGGCGGGGATGGCTGCATGAGCTTCCGCCGGGAGAAGTACATCCCCCGCGGCGGGCCCGACGGCGGCGACGGCGGCAACGGCGGCAGCATCATCATCCGTGCCGAGGACGGCATCGACAGCCTCAGCGCGCTGGTGCACAAGAAGCACTGGAAGGCCCGCTCCGGCGTGCACGGCTCCGGCAGCAACCGCCACGGGGCCAACGCCGACGACCTCGAGATCCTGGTGCCCCCCGGCACGGTCGTCCGCGACGACAAGCACGACCTGCTGCTCAAGGACCTAGCCGAGCCGGGCGACTCGGTGGTCGCCGCCCACGGCGGCAAGGGGGGCAAGGGCAACAGCCGCTTCAAGAGCTCCACCAACCAGGCGCCGCGTGAGTTCACCCGCGGCGAGGAGGGCGAGCAACGGCTGCTGGTGTTCGAGCTGAAGGTGATCGCCGACATCGGCCTGCTGGGCAAGCCGAACGCCGGCAAGAGCACGCTGCTCTCCCGCGTCAGCCGCGCCCGGCCCGAAATCGCCGACTACCCGTTCACGACCAAGAAGCCGAATCTGGGGATCGTGCAGGTCGACATGGACCGCTCGTTCGTGATGGCCGACATCCCCGGCCTGATCGAGGGCGCCGCGTCCGGCGCCGGCCTGGGCCACGAGTTCCTGCGCCACGTCGAGCGGACCCGCGTGCTGATCCACCTGGTCGAGCCGTCGCCGATGGACGGCACCGACCCGATCGAAAACTACCGCGCCATCCGCCAGGAGGTCGAGCAGCACGCCTCGGACCTCGCCGCGCGGCCCGAGATTATCGCCGTCAGCAAGGCCGAACTCCCCGACGCCCCCGCCGTCCGCGACCTCTTGGCCGAAGAGACCGGCAAGGAGGCGATCCTGTTCTCCTCGGTCACCGGCCAGAACCTCGACAAGCTCCTGGCCCGCGCGTTCGCCGTGCTGGCGGAAGAGCGTGAGTAATGGCAAGTTCGACCCACACGCGGGTTCCGGGGCCAGCGATTGGAACTCGCCGAACCTGCGCGGGACGACGAAGTCGGTGCAGCTTAGAGATCAGCTTATCGAGACTCTCGAGTATCATATGGCGAGATGCCGGCGCTACGTCGGGCGCCGGATTTGGGGCACCAACGGCAACGAGGATCTTCAGCTCGAAAAGTTGGATTGGAGGCTCATATCTCGAACGCTCCGAAAAAAGAAATCGCTACCACACTCGCTCGGTTTGCAGATACGCTCGGCTGGCCTGACCTTCGGGTTTTCCAACATAAAATCGATGACAGAGCCGTTTCACCGCAGCCGTTTATCACGACCTGGTACGAAAGCGGAACTAGCGAGGGAGGACGCAATGACTTCTTCCTGCAGATAAACGAGGTATCCGCTGGACTAGCCATGACATATACGGGGGCCGTTTATGCAATCCGATACCGGATATGCACAGGCTGGCATCCGTTCACGCTTCCTTCAGCGGACAATCAGGTAGCAGCTGACGCAGAGCGAATCGACTGTTGGCTGCACCGGCGTTGGTTTGACAGCCCGGCGATGCGTAGGCAGTTTCGAGCTGACCACCCGGAGTGTGCGGGCTACTCGTGGTCAAGAATCCGAAGTGATGGACCTCCGTATTTGCAGTCAGGTGATGCATAGCAGTATCTGGCAATTCATGCCCGCAACTATTTCCGAGGCTAGAGTCTGAGTGTTTCCGATCTGTAACTGCGTCAAACTCCTGAGCTACGATCTTGACGCCGTATGTAGTAGCAGCAGCGCCGTGCACCTTCGTTGACGCCTGCCACCCCGAATGGGCTACGGCCCCGGGTAAACCACCGGCCGGTCGGCGACCTTCACCCGGATCAGCCACTGCATATTGCTGAAGCGGCCCGACCACTCGGCCGGCCGGATGGCGTCCCCCTCGCGGCTGTCGGACGAGGCGACCGTTTGCTCGGGGTCGTCGCGGTAGCCGAGGTAAAGGCCCTTGTTGTTCTTCCCGTGGGCGTCGACGCTCACGTAGAACCTGCCCTGCACCTTGGTGGGGAGCGTCGGGATCGAGATCCAGTCCTTCCGCTGCGTCGCGACGCTGTAGGGGAAGGTGGTCCGGCTGAGGATGTTGCGGTCCTGGTCAAGGACGTAGACGTCGCCGCTGACGGCTTCGCTGTCGTGCTCACGGCCGAACTGCGAGGCGTAGATCTGCACCTGCCAGACGTACGCCTCGACGTTCTTGGGGGTCTCGTAACCGACCGTGTAGCAGGCGCCCTGGATGTTCATGTGGTCGTCGGTGGGGCCGTCGTCGTGCTTGAGCGTGAGGCTGCGGGCGTCGCCGAGCAGCTCGCGCTCGATTGACTGCTCGCGGTCGGCCTGCTGCTCAGTGCGCTGCTCGTTTGTCATCAGACGGCGGGCGGCGCCGGCGGTGTCGTCGGTCAGGTAGGCGCGGATCATCCACTCGCCGTCCAGCTTGTCGCCCGCGGCCGAGGGGTCGGAAGCCGTGCGGACAAACGAGTTCGCAGACGAGCCCTCGTCGATCCCGACGTAGACCCCCTTGGTTCGGGTCGGGTTGAAGAACACCGCGACATGGAACGCGCCGCTTACGGCGACCGGATCGAAGTTGATGCGGACCCACTTCTCGGGCCCACGCTCGAAGAGCGAGTAGGGCTGCTTGATCTCGATCTGCTGCGAGTGGTCCTCATTCGTGACCAGGACGAGGAAGTCCTCATTGGGGGCCTGGCCGGCGCCGTACCGCGAGCCGTGGAGGCGGATCCCGGTGAGCCGCCACTCGCCCTCGGGGCACTCGAACCGCACGGAGTGCATGCCGCCGGTCATGCTCCGCTTACCCTCCTGGCTGCCGTCGTCGTGCTTGAGGAGTTCGGTCTTGGCGGCGGCGGTGGTCGCAAAGACCGCCAAGGCGATAGTCACCATGCAGGTGCAGAGAGCGCGGGACATGCGAGAAACCGTTCGAGTAAACGGCTAGGGGATCTCCGCGGCAAACTCGGTAGCAGGCAAGTCGAGGCGGCTCCAGTCGCTCCACGGCTGCGCGAGCGCCTGGGCCGGAGCCCAGCCCGCAGGCAGCGGCGTGTCGCCGGACGAGCCCCCCGCCGTCGACGACGCCCCCGCGGCCTGGAGCTGTTCGATCTGGGCGGTCAGGGCCTCGATCTGGGCGGCGCTGCTCGCGCGGAACTGCACGGCGGCTACGGCCTGGTAGACGACCACGCCGAGCAGCAGCGACAAGAGCGCGGCCTGGCCCAGTAGCAGCCAGCGGCGCGGCCCGAGGTCGACGCTGAGGCACGCACGGCGGCAGTCCTCAAAATCGCCAAAGCGGAGGCGCGCCTCACGCGCCGCGTCGTCCGCCGACATGCCGCGGCGCACGTTCTCCTCGGCCCGCATCTCCAGGTGGAACTTCAGCTCGTCGCGGATGTCGGCGTCGATGTCGGCGCGCGACCGGGCAGCGAGTGACTGGGAAGCGAGAGGAAACAGCCGGCCGATGGTTTGCTGAAGGAGCATCGTACTAGGCCTGCACGGCGGGCGGGTTCAGGATCAGACCAATCGCTGCGGAGAAGCTGCTCCACCGCTCGGTGTCGGCCTTGAGCTGCTTGCGGCCCGCACCAGTGAGCTTGTAGTACTTGGCACGGCGGTTGGACTCGGAGAGCCCCCACTCGTGCTCGATCAGGCCGCGGCGGGCCATGCGGTGCAGGGCCGGGTAGAGCGAGCCCTCCTCGACCACCAGCGCGTCCTGGCTGGACTGCTGGATGCTGCGGGCGATGGCGTAGCCGTGCATCTGGCCCGCCGTGAGGGTCTTGAGGATGAGCATATCGAGCGTGCCCTGCAGAAGGTCGGCCCGGCGTTTTGTGTCTGGCTTCGCCATAATCGGCAGCTCCGTCGGCACTCCCCTGGTTGTTCTAGGGGAATGGTACAGAGGCTTCCCTAGAATGTCAAGGGGAACGCCGGGAAGCGGCGCTGGCGGAAGGGCGGGAGTAGCGCGACCGTTGTCGTTGGCCGAAGGCCATACGCACCGTAGTAGGCCACAATGAGGTAGGCCGTTGGCCGACTTAACTCGACCGAAAGCTACTCAACCACCAGCACGGTCGCCACGGCCTGGCCCATCAGGTTGTAGTTGAGCTTCAGCACAGCGGGCTTGTCGAAGGGCGTCTGCTCGGCCGCGACGTTCACCGGGCAATTGGGGTCGGGCGTTTCGTAGTTGAGGGTCGGCGGGATGGCGCCGTGCTCGATGGCGGAGAGCGTGACCGCCATCTCGACCGAGCCGCCCGAGGCGCCGGTGTTGCCGAAGAACGACTTGGGCGCCGTGACCGGCGCGTCGCCGATCGTCGCGCGGAGGGCGGCGGCCTCGACCTCGTCCTGCTCGACCGAGCCGCACGCGTGGGCGCTGACAAACGCCAACTCGTCGGGCGTGACGCCGGCCTGCTCGAGGGCGGCGTTCACGGCGTTCACGATCGCGCGGCCTTGCTTGACGCTCTTCGGCGGCCGGCCCTCGTTGCGGACCGCGACCGAGGCGACCCGGGCGATGATGTTGGCCCCGCGGCGCTGCGCGTGGCGCTGGTTCTCGAGCACGATCACGCCGGCGCCCTCGCCGCAGACCGCGCCGGTGCGTGCACGGTCAAACGGGCGGCAGGCCTCGGCCGGGTCGACGCCTGCCTTCCAGGCCGCGGCGCCCTCGCGCCACAGCGGGTCGAGCTGGTTCAGGCGGCTGCTGCTGGCGCCGACAAACATGACGTCCGTCGCGCCGCGCTGGATCATGCTGGCGGCCTCGGACAGCGCCATCAGGCTCGAGGCGTCGCCGTGGGCGATGGTGTTGGTAGGGCCGCGGGCGTCGCGGCGGATGCCGGTGTGGCAGGCCGACATGTTCGGCAGGTACTTGAGCATCCACAGCGGGAACAGCTCGCGCATGCCGACCGGGCCCCAGCTTTCGTAGTCGAACCGGCCGTCTTCGCTCAGGCAGGCCTGGTAGCTGGCTTCCAGCTCTTCGGGGGGGCAGTACATCAGACCGGCGCCGAACACCACGCCCATCCGCTCGGGGTCGACCGTAGCGTCCTCAAGGGCGGCGTGGTCCCACGCCTGCTCGCCGGCGGCGAATGCTAGCTGGATCTCCCGCGCCATGACCTTGAGGCTCTTGCGCGGCTTGACCCACTCCTTGGGATCAAAATCCTCGTCCCGGATGATGCCGCCAAACGGGATCGGCCAGTCGGTGCCGGCCATCCGCTCGTAGACGCGCACCCCACTGCGGCGCTGCTCGATCGACGACCAGACCTGCTCGCGGCCAACGCCCAGCGGGCAGGCAATGCCGTATCCGGTGATGACTACGTTTTCCAAAGCAAACGCCTAACGAGGTTCGAGGCGGTAACGAGGGGGTGTCCCGCAAAATCGGAATCGGTCGGTCGCGGCGGCGGCGGCATAACTCAGATCGGCTGCAATCAGCAGCGTCGCGGCGCCGACCAATCGTTACAGGGCTGCTAAGCCAATTACGCAGTTTAGCCAGCCCGCCCGGCCCGCTCCACCCGCCGGCCGGGACGCACGACCGGATTGCTATCGGTCGCTACGGTCACCCCACCCAAGCCCGATCGCCGCGGCCCGCCCTGACAGCGGGCGGAGCCGGCGACCCTGCGGCCTGGCGCGGTTGCACCGCCGCCGCCAGGTAGCCCCGCATTGGATCCAGCCTCCCCAATTGCACCGGCCCAAGGGCCGTGCGAACGAGTCGCCGCCATGCTGCTCCCGCAAAACACCGACGCCAATTCTGCCTGGGCCGACCAGCCCCTGGTGCTGGCCCCGCAGGACCCTGAACGGGCGCCGAAGCGGCCGGCCGCGGGGCAGCCGTCGCCGCCGGTCGCGGCCGCACGGCCGGAGTTCTCGCTCGCCCAAGCCCGGACGATTGTCGGCCAGCGGTTCAAACCGGACCCGATCGTGTACTGGGCCGACCTGCTGGTCAGCTGGACGACGGCGATGCTGGCGTACCAGCTGGTCTGCAGCCCCACGATCGGCTGGGGGTCGGCGGCGGTGACGCTTGGCTGGCCGGCGCGGATCGCCTGCTTCTTTCTTTCGAGCGCGCTGATCTACCGCTGCGGGCTGTTCATCCACGAGCTGACGCACATCCCGGAGCACGAGTTCCGCGTGTTCCGCAAGACGTGGAACATGCTGTGCGGCGTGCCGTTTCTGATCCCCTCGTTCGTGTACCTGACGCACGTCGACCACCACCGGCGGCGGCACTACGGCACGCACCAGGACGGCGAGTACCTGCCGCTGTCGCACCGCTCGCCGTGGTGCATCGTCGGCTATATGGCGCAGAGCCTGATCATCCCGGTGCTGGCGGTGGTCCGGTTCGGCGTGCTGACCCCGCTGACCTGGTTCAATGGGCCGCTGCGTCGGTGGGTGATGACGCACGCCTCGAGCATGGTGATCGACCCCACCTACCTGCGTCCCTACCCCACGGCCAAGGCGCTGCGGCTGATCCGTCGGCAGGAGGTGCTGACCTTCCTGTACATCGCGGCGGCCGCCGTGCTGCTGTACCGCGGCGCGTTCCACAACGGGCTCGTGAGCCCCTGGGTGCTGCTGCAGGCGTACCTGACCGGCGTGCTGGTGGTGACCGTCAACGCGGCCCGGACGCTCGGCTCGCACCGCTGGCACAACGACGAGCACAACCAGATGACCTTCGTCGAGCAGATGCTCGACAGCGTCAACTACGACAGCCCGCGGTCGCTTGCGTGGCTGTGGGCGCCGGTTGGCTCGCGCTACCACGCGTTGCACCACATCTTCCCGTCGATGCCGTACCACGCGATGGGCTCCGCGCACCGCCGGCTGATGGCCGAGCTGCCGGCCGACTCGCCCTACCGCAGGACCGTGGCAAAGTCGCTCAGCGGGGAGCTGCGGGCCTTGTGGCGGCGTTCGCAGAGCAGCCAACGGCCAAATAGGGCTCAAGATTTTGACTTAGCGAGCTGAGAATGCGAGAATAAGGGTATGCACGTCAACTTCCCCGAGCCCAACGACACGGTCGTATCCGCCAAGGCCGCCGCGAGCGGCTTCGGCGACGACGTCGCCGCGTACCTCTTGCACCTCGTTGAACAAGACGATACGACCGTCGATCGTTCCCTTGATCAGAACGCGCTGGAAGCGTTCGAACGCCTAGGCTTGGTGGGGTGCATCAAGGACGGCCCCAACGACCTCTCGACAAATCCTAAGCACATGGAAGGCTTCGGACGGGATGGCCAAGACGTTAACCCTGATTGACACCGGACCGTTGGTCGCATTGTTCCATGAACGCGACCAACACCACGCCGGCATCAAGCTCGTATTCGCTCGCTTGCAGCTGCCCTTTCTGACCTGCCTGCCGGTAATCACCGAAGCGGCCTACCACCTACGCAATCAGCCTGGGAAGGTGCAACGCCTGCTCGAGGCCGCCCGAGGAACGCACCTGCTGCTTCACCCGCTCGGTGGCGCTGATCTGCAGGCGGTCAGCGAGATCCTTCACCGCTACGAGGATCAGCGGTTTGACTTTGCCGACGCCTGCTTGATGCACGTTGCCGGGGCCAATGCCGGGATTGAAGTGTTCACTGTCGACACAACGGACTTCTCGCTCTACCGCACGCCAGACGGGAGCCCGCTACCGCTGGTAGACCTCGGCGGCAGTCGCGGCTATTAATCTCTGCGCCGCCAATGGACCGAGGCCGACCAACGGATGGCCGGTTTCCGTGTGAGCAGGCTCAATGCGGCGGGTTCCTTCGCCGCGCAGTCATGAATAGTACGCGTAGCCCCACAACGGGTGGGCGTCCCCTGAGCAGCCGCCACGCGGCCTAAACGAACTGCGCCAGGTAGTTCACCAGGTCGGTCCGCGAGACCATGCCCACGACGCTCGCGCCGTTGACGACCGGCGCCCGCTGGACGCGGGTCTCCTTGAACTTCTCGGCAATCGACTCGATCGAGTCGCTCTGGTCGAGCGTCACGGTGTTGGTCGTCATGTGATCGACCACCGGCGCGTCCATCAGGGCGGGGTCCGAGAAAGACGCCAGGATATCGTACTGCGAGACCATCCCCTGCAGCGCGCCCGACGCGTCGATCACCGGCAGTCCCGCCAGCCCGTGGTGAGCGAGCAGCGCGATCGCCTCGCGCATCGTGGCGGTGACTTGCACGCCGCGCACGGCGTCACTCATCAGGTCTTTGGCGGTCGCCATGCGGGAGGTCCTCTGCCTAGTGGGTCGAAGCTAGGGGCCGCCCGAGAGAATTCCGGGACGTAGAGAAGGATAGCCCACCGCCAACGAGCGGAGCTCGGCGTGCGGCAATCCCTACTGGAGGACGAGTCGTGCCGGTTCTCAGGACTCGAGCGACTCCCACCGGGCGTACGCCTCGGCCAGTTGCTGCTGCTGCTCGGCCTCCTCGGCCTGCTTTACCCGGATCAGCTTGGCGTCCTGCTGGTAGAAGGCCGGGTCGGCCATCTCCTCGTGCAGGGCGGCGATCGAACCCTCCAGCTTCTCGATCAGCGCCGGCAGCGACTTCAGCTCCCGCTGCTCGTTGTACGACAGCTTCTTGGTCGGGTCGGCCTTGGGGGCCGGCTTCTCGGCCGCCTTCGGCTTGGGCTCCGCCGCGGGAGTCGGCTCGGCGGGCTTCCGCTGGCGGAGCCAGTCGTCGTAACCGCCGTCGTAGTCCTTGACCCCGTCGGCCTCGAACACCAGCGTGCTGGTCACCACGTTGTTGAGGAACGCCCGGTCGTGGCTCACTACGAGCAGCGTGCCGGAGAAGTCGATCAGCTTCTCCTCGAGCAGCTCGAGGGTCTCGGCGTCGAGGTCGTTGGTCGGTTCGTCGAGCACGATGATGTTGGCCGGCTTGCTGAACAGCTTGGCCAAGAGCACGCGGTTCCGCTCGCCGCCGCTGAGCAGCTTGACCGGCGTGCGGGCGCGGTCGGGTGTGAATAGGAAGTCCTGCAGGTAGCCGATGATGTGCCGCGCCGACTGCTTGCCGTCCGGCAGCGCGACGTTGATCGTGTCGTAGCCGTCGCCGATGTTCTCCTGGACGGTCTTCTCCGGGTCGAGCTGCCCGCGGAGCTGGTCGAAGTACGCCAGCTCGAGGTTGGTGCCCAGGCGGACCTCGCCCTCGGTCGGCTGGAGCTCGCCGAGCAGCGTCCGCAGCAGGGTGGTCTTGCCGGCGCCGTTGGGGCCGATCACGCCCACCTTGTCGCCCCGCATCAGCGTGGTGGTGAGTCCTTCGAACACGGTGTGGTCGCCGTAGCGGAACGACACGTCTTTGGCGTCGGCCACCAGCGCGCCGCTGCGGCCCGCCTCCTGGATCGCCAGCCGCGACGTGCCGAGCTTGTCCCGCCGCTCGCTCCGCTCGACACGCAGCTGCTTGAGCGCCCGCACGCGGCCCTCGTTGCGGGTGCGGCGGGCCTTGATGCCCTGGCGGATCCACTTCTCCTCCTCGGCCAGCCGCTTGTCGAACAGCGCGTTCTGCTTCTCCTCGGCGGCCAGCGCCTGCTCCTTGCGGATCAGGAAGGTGTCGTAGTCGCAGGACCAGTCGAACAGCTGGCCTCGGTCGATCTCGAGGATGCGGGTCGCCAGGCGGCGGAGGAACTCGCGGTCGTGGGTGACAAACAGCAGGGTCGCCCGCCAGCCCGACAGGAACTGCTCCAGCCAGTTGATGGCGTCGATGTCGAGGTGGTTGGTCGGCTCGTCGAGCAGCAGCATGTCGGGCTCGCCGACAATCGCCTGGGCGAGCAGCACCCGCCGCTTCATGCCGGACGACAGCCCCTCGAAGCGGGCGTCGGCGTCGAGGTTCATGCGGGTGAGCACCTTCTCGACCGCGTGGTCGGCCTCCCACTCCTCGAGCTTCGCCGGCAGGCCCTGCCGAACGACCGCCGCGATGTCGCTGTCGATGTCCTGAGGCACGTCCTGGCGGAGCTGCGCGACGCGGGTCCCCGGCGCGACGACCACGTCGCCATGGTCGGGCGTGAGCTGCCCGCTGAGCAACCGCATCAGCGTGGTCTTGCCGGCGCCGTTGCGGCCCAGCAGGCCAATCCGGTCGCCCGGCTCAATGACGCAGTTCACCTCGTCGAGCAGGGGGGGACCGCGGAAGCCTATCGTGACGCTGTTGAGTTGGATCTGGGGCATACGAAGGGGGAGGTGGGAAGTCGGAAGGAGGTTAGAGAGCAGCCGAGGGCGGGCCGAGCACGAAGCGCTCCCCCTTTACCACTTCGGCCTTCCCCCCTTGGGTCAGGGCAGCACCCAGGCCAGCGCGCCGATCACCGGCGCGGCGTCGCCGCAGACCGAGAACTCCAGCCGGTCGAGGTTGCGGAAGCCGTCCAGCGCGTGCTCGCGGTACGACTCTTCGGCGGTCAGGCGGTAGCGGTCGCGGACGTCGGACGCCAGGTCGCACACGCCGCCGCCAATCACCAGCCGGTCGTAGTCGCCCAGGTAGTTGACGCTCAGCATCGCCAGCCCCAGGGCCCTGGCCTGGTCGTCGAACAGCTCGACCGCGAGCGGGTCGCCGGCGGCGGCCAGCTCGCGGAGCTGCCGCGCCTTCTCCTTGGTCGTGCCGCCCGCGGCGTTCAGCTTGTGGTCGGCCCATTCGGGCAGCGTCAGCCGGTACTCGAGCTGGTGCGTCAGCCCCGTCAGCGACACGGCCGACTCGGCGGTCGACTTGGCGTTGCCGACCACCAGCTGGCGGTCGTGGTCGTGGCGGAAGGCGTACTCCGGCAGCAGGATGTGCCCGACGTGGCCCGCCCGGCCCTCCTTGCCGCGGAGCGGGTTGCCGTCGACCACCGCGCCGCCGCCGAAGCCGGTGCCGACGATGACCATGAACAGCGAGTGCAGGTCCTCCGCCGGCAGCTTGTCGGCCGGCGCGCCGTCCCACGAGAGCGAGCGGTTGCGGATGGCGAACTCGCCCAGGGCCGCCGCCTGGCCGTCGCCGATGTAGCACACCTCCAGCCGCGGCGAGACCGCCCGGAACGCCTTCTCCAGCTCCTCGCGGATGCCAAACCGGTCCCACTGCTTCGGGTCGAGGTTGGGGGTCTTGAGCAGCACGCCGTCCTGGGTCGCCGGGCCGGGGGTCGCCAGGCCGACAAACGGCACGTTCTCGAGCGTGGCGCCGAGCCGCTCGAGCTCAACCGACGCCTGACGCACAATCGCCGCGATGACCGCACCCGGACCGTCTTGGGGCGCGGTCGGGAACTGGTCGCTCACGGCCACCACCTGCCGCGACTCGTCGCCGATGGCGAGGGTGCTGGTAGTGCCGCCGATGTCGACGCCGATAAAGTAGGTCATAACGAGGTTGCCTGTCGCGGCCCGGTGGTGGGGGCGGGTCTGCCAGGCAGCCGCCCCAGCCGCAAAGAGAGGGAGGATTAAAGAAGCCGTCAGTATCGCGACCTTGCCGACGCGATGCAATCGCCCCGCACGGGGCCCGCTTTGGTGCAGGCGACAACGGCAGGGAGCCCAGCGGCGAGTCGCACCCGCCGCCTAGCGGTTCGGCGACCAGTCCATGACCCCGCCGGCCGGCGCAGCGGCCTTGGCGGCTGGGGTCGCCGCGGGGGCGGCGCCGGGCAGCGGCAGCGGCGACGGCTCGTTGTGCGACGCGAGGCGGATCTTGCGGGGCTCGACCGGTTCGTCCGACTGGCGCCAGCCCGAATCGGCGGCGTCCTGCTGGACAGCCACCAGGTTCGCCCGTTCGCTGGCCCGCCAACCGCCCGATTTGTCATCCTCGGTTGGCGGCTCGGCGGCCTCTGCCGGCGGTGCGACGGCCAGGGTCGCCTCGTCGAGGCTCGCCAGCCGGCCCAGCGTCACTGGCGTCTGGTCGAGCAATTTCTGGTCGTTCGGCTCGTCAACCAGCCGCACCCACAACTCAAGTTCCTCATCAAGCGGCACGCCGCTCGGCAGCACAACCGCCAGGTCGAGCACCGGCTGCGACGCGTCGGCGCGCCACGAGGCGGCGACCTCATCAGCCGAAAAATCCCACCGCGCCAGCTTCTGGCCGTCCTCGCCGACCCGCGGATCAATCAGCATCAGCGACGCCTGACCCGCGAACCCGGTCGGCTCGCCCAGCAGCGTCCGCAGTCGGATCAAGGTCACCAGGGTCGGCTCGCCCGAGTCGAGCGCCGGCCCGGCGTAGCCATGAACGGTCAGCCCGCCGAGCGGCTCGGTCGGGAGCACGGCGGCAAACTCGGGTCCTGCCCCGTCGGGCTCGGACTCGATCGGCGCCGTCGGGTTGTTCGGTTCCGGGCGCGACTGGCTCAGCGGCGGGAGCTCCTCGGCCGGGGTGTAGCGAGCGTCGGGCAGCGGCGCGACGTCGCCGCCTCCGAGAGGCTCGTCGAGTGGCGGGATATCGATCGGCGGCGCCCCCGCTGGCGGAGCCGAACGCTGCGGCAGCGGCGGCGGGTCTTGCGCCGGCACACCAAGCGGCGGCGGTTCAACCGGATCGGCGGCCGCTCCGGGCGGGGCCGCCATCGGCTCGCCCAGATCGATCGACGGCACGTCAAACAACGAGTCTTCTTCTTCGCTCAGGTTGTCGGCGGCGGGCGGGTCGATCCGTTGCAGCCCCGGGCTGCGGCGGTCGGCCGGCGTGCCGGCGCCGTCGAGCAGGCTACGCGGCGCCGTCGGAGCCGGGCGGGGCGTTACCGCGCCCGCCGAGTCGGTCGTCGCCTTGAGCTGCTGGGCCTCGGCCCGGTAGTTCCGGATGATCCCCTGGTACTCCTGGATACAGTCTTCCAGGCGGTAGATCTCGTCCTCCTGCAGGCGGAGCTCGCGAAGGTAAATATCGCGGTACGCCTGCTGGTTGTTCTGGCAACCAACCACGCCGCACAGCGTCGCCAAACAAGGCAACACCAACAGCGGGGCGCGCAGCGAGTACAGGGGGAACCGGTCCATGTGGCGGTTAATAGAAAATCCACCGGCCGGCGTCAATGCGGAGCTTGGAAGCAGCGCCCGACGCCAGGTGGCACGCCCTTCAAGGTCGTGGTCGCCCCGCTGGTGAATCTCCACGCCCTTAAAGGGCGTACCACCCAATTACCTGTCACGGCGTCGCCGGCGCTAGCTGCTGGCGGTGCTAGCGAAAACGCGGCTCCGCGACCTGCTTCCCCTCGAGCTTCTTGTAGTCGCGGATCCAGATGTTGCGGAACCGCACCGGGTTGCCGTGGTCCTGCAGCCGGAGCGGCAGCCGGTCGGGGTGCGCGGTGTACGCCGGCGGGGTGTCCCACGCCGACTTGCCGGCCAGCTCGGTGTGGTTCTGCAGCAGCACGCCGTTGTGGATGACGGTCATGTACGCCGGGCTGTTGAGCGAGCCGTCGGCGTTGAACCGCGGCGCGGTCCAGATGACGTCGTACGCGTTCCACTCGCCGGGCGGACGCATCGCGTTGACCATCGGCGGCTGCTGCTTGTAGATCGCGCCCGCCTGACCGTCAAAGTACGTCGGGTTCTGGTACGAGTCGAGGATCTGCACCTCGTAGCCGACCCCCTCGGCCTGCGACATGAAGTACACGCCGCTGTTGCTGCGGCCCTGACCGTTGCCCTTCACCGGTACCGCGGCCGACCACTCGATGTGCAGCTGGCAGTCGCCAAACTTCTCGCGGGTCACCAGCGCCCCCTGGCCGGCAATCAGCACGCCGTCCTCGACCTTCCAGTTATCCGCGTTGTCGAACGCCGACTTGCTGGTCCCGTCGAACAGCACCAGCGCGTCCGACGGCGGATCGCTGTTCTTCTCGCCCGGCGTCACGACCGGCGGCTCGGGCCACTCGATGCCGGGTAGGTACTCGCTGGCGTGGGCGGCGACAGCGGCAAGGGCGAACAATGGGAGCATGCAAATCGAAACAAAGCGGTTCATGATGGGTGGGCCTGTCGTGGGTAGGAGGATCGCTCGCGGAGTCGGTGAGCGAGCGACCATTATGGCCCGTGGCGAGCCCGATCTCAAGAAACGCCGGATTGTTGCGGCTTTAGCCCTATTCCCCGTCGTCGGACGCTTCGCCGTCCTCCGGCTCGCCAACGTCGACCGTGGACCAGTCGATCTCGGCGGTCTCCTGCTTCAGCTTGGCGAGCGTGTTCTGGGCGACCGGCAGGTCCTCCTCGGCGACCATCACCTTCACCCAGCCGGGCGCCTCGGCCTTGAAGCCGGCGGTGTACCCGCCCACGGCGGTCGACTTGATCCCCTCGTTCTCGAGGGCGCCGACGACAATCATCGCCTGGGCTTCGGTGGGCAGGGAGACCAGCTCCGCGATGTGATCGGTTGGGTTGTTCATAGCCTGGCAACGCGTTGAAGGAGACTCGCCTCCGGGGCAGGGCGCCCCGCTACTCTATTGTACACTCGCCGCCCGGCTTTCGGCTCCAGGTGGCAGGCGAATGACCAATGACGAAGCCAAAGGGACCAAGCCGGTTTGAAGGCCGGCATTGGGTCAGTTCGGTCTCCGGACTTTTGTCCCCTATTCCGACATCCATTGATAGGGACAAAAGTCGGCTCCCATCTCGAGCGCCCGCACTCGTTTCCCCCTGCGATAGCAGCGTCTGCTGTCTTGCCCTCCGATTTCTAGATCCGACTTTTGGCCGATAGTGCGCGCCACCGCGGACAAAAGTCTGGCTCCCTAACGACAACGCCAGGTGAGCTTGAATTGGGGACTGGCTCTCGACCGCACAGCAACCCCATGCCTTTGGCTCGACTCACCTGCGGTCGCGTGCCTTGTACCTTGTATTATTGAGTATATATGGAGGCTGCTAGAGAGTTGAGCGGCTCTGCTGAGTGAGCGTAGCGAACGAAGCAGAGCCGCCGCCGGTCGCGAGATCGATGTGCCTGAGGCCGCCAGGCCGTGGGACAGCAGGATCCCGGCCGGCGTTTTGAGTGGGATCCCGAACAGTCGCCTGGGCCGCTGCCTGGCAAGCCCGCGTATGCAAGTAAGGGAAGCTCTCATGGAACCCGTCGTGATTGGGATTGACGTTTCGAAAGAGAAGCTGGACGTGGCCACGCCCGAGGGCGTCTCGCAGTGGGGCAACGACCCCGGGGGGCTGCAGGGCTTGGTCCGCGACCTCTCGGCTTGGCCGATCGCCTCGATCATCCTCGAAGCGACCGGCGGCTACGAACGCGCCGCGGTGGCCGAGCTGGCCGGGGCCGGGCTGCCGGTCGTGGTGGTGAACCCGCGGCAGGTCCGTGACTTTGCGCGGGCGACCGGCAGGCTGGCGAAGACCGACGCCATCGACGCGGCGGTGCTGGCCCAATTCGGCCGCGCTGTACAGCCGGAGCGGCGACCGCTGCCGAGCGAAAAACAGCTGGAATTGCAGCAGCGGATCGCCCGCCGACGGCAGCTGGTTGGCATGCTCACCACCGAGAAGAACCGGCTGCAGCAGACAACCAGCAAGCTGGTTCGCAAGACGATCCAGTCCGTGATCAACACCCTCCACAAACACTGGGAGCCCTTGACCAGCAGCTGCACGAAACGATTCGGCAGACGCCCGTCTGGCGTGAGAAGGAGGACCTGCTGCAGAGCGTGCCCGGCGTCGGAACCCAAACGGCGTTCACCCTGCTCGCCGAGTTGCCCGAGCTGGGCGGCTGCTCTCGGCAGCAGATCGCCGCGTTGGTCGGGGTCGCCCCGATTAACCACGACAGCGGGAAGCGACGCGGCCAGCGGACCACCGCCGGCGGCCGGGCGAGCGTTCGCTCGGCCCTCTACATGGCCACCCTGGTCGCCACCCAGCATAACCCGGTGATCAAACAGCATTACCAACACCTGCAAAAGGCCGGGAAGAGAAAGAAGGTCGCCCTGGTCGCTTGCATGAGAAAACTCCTCTGCATCCTCAACGCCATCCTCCGAGAGAAACAACCTTGGCAAAAATGCCCCTAAACACTTGATCGCTAAGACAGTCGCTGTCCCCGTTTCAAGCGGGGCGTCGACAGATCGGCGAGCCTGCCCTATTTGACCGCGCGGGGCAGGGCGCCTCTACCGAAAAGCGTTGAGATTGCGGGGAAAGGTCAAGGCAGAAGAGAACCCAAAGTTGGCGATGCCCTTCAGCTCTCAAGCCCACTCTCCCTAGCCGACGGATTACATCCGTCGGACGACCCCGCGGTTGAGGTTGCCCAATACGCAAATCCTTCACCGGGGCCTCCGATGGATGGAATCCATCGGCTACTGAACGAGCGTGTGGCAGCGACTTTCGCCCGCGAGGAGGTTCGCCAGCCGATCGAGGTGGATCGGGCGAACGTCGGTGTCGCCTGCGACAAATGGCGATCGAGTCGCAAGCGATGCTTGGACCGGCAATGCCTCTTGGGCTCCGCCCACCGACGTTCGTTCGAATGAATCAACCCGCTGGCCGGCCGCGGGGCGAACGAAAGTCGGTGCTACCCGTGTGCGCAGGAGTTTCACGCCGACGCGGGTTGGCGGCAGTGTTACGCCCCGTCGGGTATGATGTAGCCGGCCAGCAGAGGATTGGCATCGAGTGTGCCTGGGGAAACAGATGAAGCTATGGCATTCAAATAGTGCACTAGAACACGAAGGCAAGCGGATAGTTGCTCTACTGGAGGAGCGACGTTCCCTTGATGAGGCTGACCTCCGGGTTGTGTCACAGATAGTTGACGAATCCGAGAGCGTCGCTGTCGGAATACTAGCACTGTATGGAACACTGCTGGCAGCGATTCTGACTACTCTGTTGGTCGCAGAGTTCCTGACTGGGTTCCGTAGCGAAGGACTGAATGCTGCCCTGATAAGTACTGTGTTTCTTGCGTTTTTCGCACACTTCATGTGGGAGTTTCGCTGCGACAACTATCGGAAGCAGATATCGAACCGCCTTAAGTGCCGAAAGTGTTCGCAAGAGCTGCCAGATGGATTAGCTATTCATCAGTTCGCAAGAAACGGCATTTGCCCAAGTTGTGGTTGCAAGAGTTCGGCCTTTTTCGGTGGCGATTTGCGTTCATGATTCTGTCACTCTGCTAGGCGACGAAGCGAGCCTGCGTCGGCTTCATCGTCCTGCGCCGGTTGAGCGCGTCGCCAGCCTGCAAGCGCCGGAATCGCGCTGCCGCTTGTTACGGCCTACGTCAGTCGTCACCGAACACCGGGGCCTCCGACGGATGTAATCCGTCGGCTACTGAGAACTAGCGCCCAGCGGCCTCCAACCAGCGCCTACCCAAACAGCTCGGGGATCAGCTTGCCGCCGTTGGCGATCTTCATCGGCCGGCCGTTGCCGGAGGTGAACGTGGTCTGCAGCGAGATGCCCAGGCCCTGGCAGACGCTCGCCATCAGATCCTCGGCGGCGTAGGGCTCGGTTACGACGCGGGAGCCGTCGGCGCTGGTCTCGCCGATCGCCAGGCCGCCGTTCAGGCCGCCGCCGCCCACCACGGCACTCCACGCCCGGGCGTAGTGGTCGCGGCCGGTGCGGTCGTTGATCCGCGGGGTGCGGCCGAACTCGCCCATCCAGATCACCACGGTGTCCTCGAGCAGGCCGCGCTGCGTGAGGTCCTGCATCAGGGCGGCCATCGCCTTGTCCATCTCGGGCAGCTTGGTGGTGAGCGTGTCGAAGCAGTTCTGGTGCAGGTCCCAGCCGCCAAAGCCGACCTCGATGAACGGCACGCCCGCCTCGACCAGCCGCCGGGCGAGCAGGCAGCCGCGGCCGAAGCCGCCGTTGCCATACTGCTCGCGGACCGACTCGGGCTCGCTCATCACGTTGAAGGCCGCCATCTGGTCGCTGGAGAGCAGCGAGCGGGTCTTGTCGAGCACCCGGGCGTGCTCCACGGCCGAGTTGCCGCGGCGCTGGTTGATGAACCGCTGCTCAACCGTGTCGAGCAGGGCGAGCCGCTGGGCCATGCGGCGGTCCTCCAGCCGCATCTCGAGGTTCCGCACGCGGCCATTCGAGTCGACCTGGAACGGCGCGTAGCTCATGCCGAGGAAGCCGGGGCCGGCGCTCGAGCCGCCGATCGACACAAACGGCGGGATCTCCAGGTCCTTGGCGAACGGCTCGAGCTCGTGCGCGACAACCGAGCCGTAGCTGGGGTGCTCGATGTTGGGGTTCGGCACGTAGCCGGTGTGCATGTAGTAGGTGCCGCGGCCGTGGTCGGCCTCGCGGGTGCTCATGCTGCGGACGATCGACAGCTTGTCCATGTGGCTGGCCATCTGCGGCAGGTGCTCGCAGATCTGGGCGTTGCCGTTGGTCCCGATCTGGGCGAACGGGCCAGAGGTCGGCGCGCCGGGCTTCTGGTCCCAGATGTCGATCGTGGGCGGGCCGCCCCCCATCCACAGCAGGATGGCCGACTTGTGGTTGCGGCGCATGGTCTCGGCGCCGGCCTGCAGCGAGCGCGTCATCGCCAGCGCCGGCCCGGCAAACGCCGCGGCGCCCGCCATGTGGCTCATAAAGTGACGACGGCTCATTCCGGTCGGCGTGGCGAAGCGTTGCATGAGGGACCTGCTACTGCGGGTGAGGTGCGTGAGCGAGCGACGGTGTCGGTAAGTTCGCGGCGAAACCGCGCCGTAGTCCCCTCCCCCTGGTGGGGAGGGTTAGGGAGGGGGGAGGCCCCGCTCTGATGCTTGGCCATCCAGATATTCGGTGGCTTTGCCAACCAGCAGGGCTACACCCCTCCCCCGGCCCCTCCCCATCAAGGGGAGGGGGGGATTTCCTAGTGATTCAAAATAAACTCGTTCGTGTTCAAGAGCGCCCACCACACGTCCTGCAGGGCGGCCGGCACTTCACCGCCGCGGGCGGCGAGGATCTTGTTGCTGATCGCCAGCTCGTCCCGCTCTGGCTCGCGGGCGAGCGCGGCGAGGTACAGCTGCGTGATCTTCTGCGGGTTGCTCAGCCGGTCGTTCATCGCGACTTCGTGCAGGAAGCTGCCGGGCTTGCACTCGGTGGCGCTGCGGATGAGGTCGCCGTTCATCATCATCAACGCCTGCGGGATCGAGCCGTTGAAGGTGGTCGCCTCGCCGTTCTCGTCGTTGCCGAAGGCGGTGTTGAACTGGGCGAGCCAGCGTTGCTTCATCTCTTCTCGCTGGGCGTAGCTGAGGCTCTCGTCGGCCTTGGTCGCCACGAGCAGCGACTCGTACAGCTGCTCGGCCTGCATCTGCCTCAAGTAGAAGTGGCTGAACATCGGCCGCGACCCGACCGCGGGGTCGTCGGAGTCGTTCGTGCGACTCACGCGGCTGCTCAGCGAGTACGGCTCGGACAGCACCATCCACCGCATCAGCTGCTTGAGGTTGAAGCTGCTGCCGCGGAACTCGTCGGCCAGCTTGCCGAGCAGCTCGGGGTGCGACGGCGAGTTGTGCGGGCCCATGTCGTCGACCGGCTTGGTGAAGCCGTAGCCGAAGAAGTGCGACCACATCCGGTTGACCATCGCGCGGGGGAACAGCTCGGAGGCAGCGATCAGGTCGGCCAGCTCCCCGCGGCGGTTGATGTCCGACAGGTAGCCGCTGTCGCCGAAGTCCTCGCCCTGGTCGGCGTACAGCTCAGCGAGCGAGGTCCCGTCGACGAACACCGGGTAGGCGACCTTCAGCTTGCCGTTGCGGAGCTCGTAGTACAGCTCGGCCTTGGTGGGGTCGCCCCCCTCGCCGGCGAAGTCGCGGTCGACGATCCGCGCGTAGCGGTCGTTGACGTCCGCCTGGTTCCGCTGGATGCGGGTCTGGCGGAAGAAGGCGTTCATCTCCCAGAACTGGTTCTGCTTGTACTCGTTGAACGGGTGGTTGTGGCACTGCGTGCACTGCACCGCCATGCCGAGGAAAATCTGCGACGTCTTGGCCGTGGCCTGGATGCCGTTCTCCTCCATCTTGTCGGCCAGGAAATTGGCCGCGCCGTTGTAGTCGTCGTCGCCGGGGCGGCAGCTGCCGGTCGCGGAGACCAGCTCGCGCATGATCTGGTCGTACGGCTTGTTCTTCTGGAACGCCCGCCGCAGGTACTGCTGCATGCCGGAGCGGTCGACCAGCGAGTTGCGGTCGACCCCGCCGGTCCGGCCGACCAGCAAGTTGGTCCAGACCGTGGTCCAGTTGCGGGCGAACTCGGCGAGGTACTCGTCGCCCAGCAGACGATCAACGAGCTTGAGCTGCTTGTCGCCACTGCGGTCGCTCGTGTACTGCTGCAGCTCGTCGACGCTGGGGATGCGGCCGAGCAGGTCGAGGTACACGCGGCGGCACCACTCTGCGTCGGTCGCCGCTTTGGACGGAGCGAGCCCCGCGTCCTGCCAGGCGGCGCGGACCTGCTGCTCGATCAGCCGCGTTTGAGCGGGGATCGGGTCTGGCGTCGCATCGCGGGTGGCGGCCAACGCCGAGAGGGGGCTCAACAAGGAGCCAGCAAGAATCAGCGCGGTAGCCGAGAGTTGTCGATGCACTGCGTTCGACCCGTTCGTTGTCAGAGTGCTGCTAGGAGAAGTGGGTGCGTCCCCGGCGATTTGCCGTTAGGGACACACGATTGGCGTGTCTTTGCATCGTAGCCGACCTGCCTTGCAGAACCTAAAGGAACTGCCCGCGGATGCGGTTAAAATCACAGGCCATCTGAGTCGATTCGCCAGGAAGTGCTGCCGTTGTTGCCGATTCGAAGAAAATCAGCTGATTTCTCTCAAATCGATTTTGGGGCAGCAATCGACCCACCCGAAGAGTGTTTCAGTTTGCAACACATGTTGCGTTTTGAGACACCCAAAACGCAACAGGCGAGCCGCAACTGACATTGCTGTCGAGTGTGCGGCTCGCCTTGTAAGTTGAGAACCTCTCAGAGGGTAGCCAGCTCGGGGAGGGACAAGCTGGCTCTAACCTCTTCCTGTTCCATGGGTTCCAACTTCGCGTTGCGTCTTCCTCTTCATCTTCCGGCCCCTCGTTCTCTGTTCCGGCCCCGGTCGATGCCTCTTCGTCCGTAGGCGAGGGTCTTCTGATGCGAGAACTAATATGCAACGCCCGTGCCAAAAGTCTGCCGCCGGTCCGATTGCGAAGGGCGACTGAGTCATCGGTGCGATCGCTTCGACGTCCGATCGGATCGTTTTGACGACAGTTTTCGACCCTGCAAGGAGCGGACCGGGCGGCAAGAATCGTCTCAACCCATTTGCCTCAATAACCTTACAGCGTTTTAGGGCCGCTTTGGCATGCAGGTCGCTTCCTGACTCTAGCGAAATAGGGGTCGCCGTGGGCCGCGACACCAATCCCAGTGTGACCAGACGCCTGCCCCGTGAGGCGTCGTTATGGAGAGCAACGATGTTCAAGAAAATCACCCTCGCCGCGCTGTTTGTCGGAGCCATGGCGCTCGGCAGCCTCGGTATGGCGTCGCAGGCGCAGGCCGGGCATCCTCACCACTGCCACGGCGGCTACGGCTACGGCGGAGGTTACGGCCCGGCGCCCCGCGCCGCGTACTACGCACCGGCTCCCCATGTGCGGAGCGTCTACTACGGCGGCGGCTACCACCCGCGGTCGGTTGGCTACTCGGCCTACTACGGCCCGCCCGCTTACTCGCGGCAGTCGTACTACCGCAGCAGCCCCGGCTTCCGGCTGTCGATCGGCTTCTGATCTCCGGCTCAACCGGCTAGCCGGCGCCTACCGCAACCCAGCAACTCCCCGCCGGGCGGCAGACTCTTCTGCCGCCCGGCTTGTTGTGCGCGCCCCCGAATTCGAGACCTACGGACCCGTTTGTCGCGCATCGAACGCCGCTTGTCAGTCACTACCGAAGCTCTATACTGTGCGTGCCTAAGGCGTTTGGCAGTAAGCAATTGCCACGCCCGCGGCGTTCGTTATCCGACGCCGGGAGCCCGACCGAAGAGGTCCCGCCCCGGCGCGGCTCTCCGACGCAGTTCCGTTTTCTTGGTGGGAGAACTTTGGTGGCTGATTCTTCGTTGTCGTTTCTCCAGCGCCATGAGTTCCTCATCCGCCGGCTGCACTCGCTCTCGGGCCTGATCCCGGTCGGCGCCTTCATGTGCGTGCACCTGCTGGTGAACGCCAGCGTGCTGAACAGCGCCGAGACCTTCCAGAACAACGTCTACCTGATCCACTCGGGCGACAAGCTGCTGCCGCTGGTGGAGTGGACCTTCATCTTCTTGCCGATCCTGTTCCACGCGGTGGTCGGCGTGGTCATTATCAAGGGCGGGCTGCCGAACAACAGCAACTACCGCTACGGCGCCAACTGGCGGTACGCCATGCAGCGGGCGACCGGCATGATCGCCTTTGTGTTCATCATGGCGCACGTGTTCCACACCCACGGCTGGTTCCATTTCGACGCTTGGCGCGACATGGCCAAGTCGCTGGGCGGGGCCGCGTTCGCACCGTTCAATGCCGCCAGCACGCTGAAGGTCGCGATGAGCGGCGTGGTCGTGCCGGTGCTGTACGCCATCGGCGTGCTCTCCTGTGTGTTCCACCTGGCCAACGGCATCTGGACCATGGGCATCACCTGGGGCGCGTGGACCACGCCCAAGGCGCAGAGCCGGGCCCTGGTCATCTGCTCCGGGTTTGGCGTGCTGCTGGCGGTGGTCGGCATGAGTGCCCTGTGGGGCGCGACAAACCCCGCGACCGCGTCCGGCGACACCTCGGTCGAGGCGATCCGCGAGTCCGAGGACCGCATGTACGAGGCCCGCGTCGAGGCCGGCTCGATCATGCCCAACGAGCACAAACGCTACCACGATCCAACCGCCGACGCAGGCGAAGCGGAAGATCACTAAATACTACCTAGACACGTACTACTAGACTCTGAGCCGCAGCAGCCGGCACGCCGCTAGTTTGGGCGTCGAGTGCCTCGGCCGAACCCTACGAAGGTGACTGCATGTCACAGCAACGCGTTCTAGTCGTCGGCGGTGGACTCGCCGGTCTCGCGGCCACGATGAAGATGGCCGAGCAGGGCATCCACGTCGACCTGATGAGCCTGACTCCGGTCAAGCGCTCGCACAGCGTCTGCGCACAGGGCGGCATCAACAGCGTCAACGACCTCACCCGCCAGCAGGGCGACGACGAGTGGCTCCACCTGGACGACACCGTCTACGGCGGCGACTTCCTGCAGCACCAGCCGCCGGTCAAGGAGATGGCCTACTGGGCGCCGCGGATCATCAACCTGCTGGACCGCCTGGGCGTGCCGTTCAACCGCACCGAAGAGGGCTTCCGCGACCAGCGCCGCTTCGGCGGCACCCTGTACAAGCGGACCGCCTTTGCCGGCGCCACGACCGGCCAGCAGCTGCTCTACGCGCTTGACGAGCAGGTCCGCCGCTGGGAGGTCGAGGGCCTGGTCACCAAGTACGAGGGCTGGGACTTCCTCCGCCCCGTGGTCGACGCCGACGGTCAGTGCCGCGGCGCGGTCGCGCAGAACCTGGTCACGATGGAGATCCGTTCATTCCGCGCCGACGCGGTGATCCTGGCCTCCGGGGGCTGCGGCCTGATCTACGGCCGCAGCACGATGAGCATGGCCTGCAACGGCAGCGCCGTGAGCCGCGCCCTGCGGCACGGCGCCCGCTACGCCAACGGCGAGTTCATCCAGGTGCACCCCACCGCCATCCCCGGAGCCGACAAGCTGCGGCTGATGAGCGAGTCGGCCCGCGGCGAGGGGGGACGCGTCTGGGTGCCCCGCAAGCCGCAGGACCCCCGAGCGCCGCGTGACATCCCCGACGCCGACCGCTACTACTTCCTCGAGGAGCGGTACCCGACCTACGGCAACCTGGTGCCGCGCGACATCGCCACCCGCGAGATCTTCAACGTCTGCGTCAACGAGGGCCTGAGCGTCGAGTCCGACAAGCAGTGCGTCTACCTCGACCTGACGCACATCGAGCGGAGCGAGCTCGACCGCAAGCTGGGCGGCATCCTCAACATCTACGAGAAGTTCACCGGCGAGAACCCGCGCGACACGCCGATGAAGATCTTCCCCGGCGTGCACTACTCGATGGGCGGCCTGTGGGCCGACTACGCCCGCACCGCCGACGGCGGCCTCGACCCGGGCAACCCGATCAACCAGCAGACCAACGTCCCCGGCCTGTACGCGATCGGCGAGTGCGACTACCAGTACCACGGCGGCAACCGCCTGGGCGCCAACTCGCTCTTGTCGTGCATCTTCACCGGCCTGTTCGTCGGCCCCGGCATCGAGACCCACCTCAACTCGCTCAAGGCCTCGGCCGGCGACGAGCAGTACGACTCGCTGCTCAAGAGCGCCGCCGCGGAGGAAACCGCCACCGAGAAGGCGATGATCTCCGACAGCAAGCCGGGCGGCGAGAACCCCTACCTGATCCACCAGGAGCTGGGGCAAGAGATGACCAAGGCCGCCACCGTCGTCCGCGACAACGACCAGCTCACCGGCGCCCTCGCCAAGGTGAACGAGCTGTGCGAGCGGGCGAACAACTGCTCGCTGTCCGACACCGGCGCCTGGACCAACCAGAACATCACCTACACCCGCGCCCTGCGGGACATGTTCCCGGTGGCCAAGGCGATCCTCAAGGGCGCGCTGGCCCGCGACGAGTGCCGCGGCGCGCACTTCAAGCCCGCCTTCACCATGCCCGGCATCGAGGCCGACGACCCGGCCGAGCGCCGCCGCCAGGCCGAGGCCTGGTGCGACGCCTTCGAGCAGAAGAACGACAAGTGGCTCAAGTCCACCATCGCCACGTTCGACGCCAACGGCGAGCCGACCCTCAGCTACGAGGACGTCGACACGTCGCTCATCCCGCCCCGCCCCCGCCTGTACGGCCTGGTCGGCGCCGAGGTGATCGAGGAGGTGTGGAAGGAACGCCAGCGGGCCAAGGACGACGCCAAGCAACCCGCCGGGGTGTAGCTAAACTGTCCAATAGCCTGCCGCGGTTGGTGGTGGGGTCGGCGGTTTGCTGTTCGCCCAGGTGCTCATCCGATACGTACGGCCCTACCTGGCCGAAGAGATCGCCCGCCGAGAATCCGCGTCCCTTGGCCAACGGCCAACCCCACCGTAGCCTAGGGTGCCGCCCTAGGTCGACTGACCATGCGCATGCGTTGGCTGAAAGCCAACTTCAACCCAAAACCAACGGTTGAGTTTGGCCTTCAGCCAAATGGGGTCATCGCTCACCGGCACCTAGGGCGTTGCCCTAGGCTACGGTGATTTTGGCCGTTGGCCAAATGGGCTCGCCGGTGGGCTCAATCCCACACGTACCGTTCGTCGTAGTCAATGCCGTAGCGATCCAGGAACGACCGGTACTCCTCCTGAAACGACTGCGTGCGGTGGTGCTCTTCTTGATGGCGAACGTAGCGTTCGACCTCGTCGCGGTGGGTGGGGCTGACCGAGAACATCCCGTAGCCGCGTTGCCAGTAGAACGATCCGCACTTGGCGCCGAGCGTCTTGATGAACTTCGACGACTCCCGCTTGGCGTGCTCGACCAGTTTGGCGGGCGCCTCGAGTCTGCCGATGTCGAACAGCACGTGCACGTGGTCCGCCACGCCGCCGACCAGCGACTGCGGCACAGGTACCTCCCCGGTGAATCACGCGCGGCCCCCGTTGGCCACGGGCCAACGCCACCGTAGCCTAGGGCAACGCCCAGTAGCGTCCGGTAAATCCTTCACACGATTTTAACTTGCGCTATTGCGGCTGTGTGTGGTAGAGGTGGCGTATGTC